>CAKUJT010000078.1 GCA_934661765.1 uncultured Senegalimassilia sp. | reverse complement strand
TCCTCGACGGCCGGCATCATGCGCTTCATCATCTTCTTCGTCTCATTGAACTTCTTCATGAGCTGGTTGACCTCGGTGACCGACACGCCGGCGCCGGCGGCGATGCGGGCGCGACGGCTGCCGTTGAGCAGGTCGGGCTTCTCGCGCTCGGCCTTGGTCATGGAGTTGATGATGACCTCCATGCGATCGAGCGCGCCCTCGTCGACCTGACCTTGGCCTAAGGCCTTGTCGCCGCCGGGGAGGGCGCTGATGAGCTTGGAGACGCCGCCCATCTTGCGGATCTGGCGGTTCATGGTGACGAAGTCGTTGAGCGTGAGCTGGCTTTTCATGAGACGCTCGGTCTCGGCCTGCTCCTCTTCCTGCTGCTGGACCTTCACCGCCGACTCGATAAGGCTGAGCATGTCGCCCATGCCCAGGATGCGGCGGGCCATGCGGTCGGGATGGAACTCTTCGAGAGAGTCGGGCTTCTCGCCAGCGCTGATGAACTTGATGGGCTTGCCCGTGACCTCGCGGATGGAGAGCGCGCCGCCACCGCGGGCGTCGCCGTCCATCTTCGACATGATGACGCCGTCGAAATCGACGCGCTCGGAGAAGGCTGCGGCCACGTTGACCACGTCCTGGCCGGTCATGGCGTCGACGACCATGAGGATCTGGTCGGGCTTGACCGCGGACTTGATGGCCTGGGCCTCTTCCATCATCTGCTCGTCGACGTGCAAGCGACCCGCCGTGTCGACGATGACCACGTCGCGCAGGTTGTCGATGGCGTCCTGCACGCCGCCCTTGGCTATGGCCACCGGGTCCTTGCCGTCGCCGCGGAACACGCGCACGCCGATTTCATTGCCAAGCGTTTCCAGCTGATCGGCTGCGGCGGGACGGTAGACGTCGCAGGCGGCCAGCAGCGGGCTGTGGCCTTCCTGCTTCAGACGGTACGCCAGCTTGGCGGCCGCGGTGGTTTTACCGGAACCCTGCAGGCCCACGAGCATGATGACGTTGGGGATGCGGCTGGAGAGCACCAGCTTGCTATCGGTGCGGCCGAGCAGCTCGGTGAGCTCGTCGGTTACGATCTTGATGACGTTTTGCGTCGGGGACAGGGAGTCGAGCACCTCGGCGTCAAGGCAGCGCTCCTTCGTGCGCGCCACGAACTGCTTGACCACCTTGAAGTTGACGTCGGCTTCGAGCATGGCCATGCGCACCTCGCGCATAGCGGTGTTGATGTCGTCCTCGGTCAGGCGGCCCTTGCCGCGCAGGCCCGAGAAGATGCCTTGCAGGCGATCGGAAAGGTTATCGAACATGAAGCGCCTCTTCTTGCGTGTCACGTGTGCTTACAATCTTTTGGATTATAGCCGAAGGGCGGCAGGCGGAAACCTCCGGCCGGCAAAACAGCGAAGCGAGCCCATAAGGGCCCGCTTCGAACGAATCAGAATCCAACTCGCAAAGGCGAAACAGTCGAGACGCAGGCGCAGAGGCTTACCATGAACAGGGGACGGAGGCGTGTTCACGGTAAGCTCCTGCTAGCTCAATCGCGCCACCTACTGCGATGACCGCCGTTTACTTTGCGGATTCGTAGAGCTGGATGCCGTCGCCGTAGGTTTTCGCCGCAATGCTGCCGTCGGCCACGAGGTGCTTGAGATAGACGATGCCCTGGGTGAGCATGATGTAGCGCTGCATGATGGGGATGTCCTCCCAGTCGTCGAAAGGCACGTTCCACCTGATGGCGCGGATGATCTGATACCCCGACAAGCGCGGGTTGCGCGTGACGATGCCGCGCACCTCGTCGAGGCGCTTCAAGTGATGCTGGGCCAGCCAATCGAGGCGCTGCTCGAAATCGGGACGGATGGGGCCATGCGAATGGAACAGCTGCGAGATATGCAGGTCTTGCACGCGCTTGATGCTGTCAAGGTATGCCTGCAGCCCGTCGCCTTCGCGCGGGAACAGCGCGATGGAAGGGCTGATGACGAACAGCGCGTGGTCGCCGCCGAACAGGATACGGCTTTGCGGCTCGAACAGCGACAGATGCCCGGGCGTGTGGCCGGGCGTTTCCACGACCTGAAGCTCATAGCGACCCACCGTCACCGTGTCGCCGCCGCGCACGAACACCGTCCGCAGGCGCTGCGGGTCGAACAGGGGCTGCTCGATGCCCAAGCGCGCGGCCGTGGTGGCGTCGGACAGCGCCACGCCCTGCTGGCGATACGTCCGCGTAAGCGCATCGACGAACACGCCGGTGCGCGTGACGCGCGCCTCGCCCAGCTCGACGCCGCCCACGAACAGCGGCGCGCCCTCGGGGACCACGCGGTCGATCAGGCCGGCGTGGTCCAGGTGGAAGTGCGTGAGGAACCACTTGGCGCGGCCGCGGTCCACGCCCAGCTCGTCGAGGGCGTCCGACAGCACCTTCGCGCCCTCATCGGAAGGCGCTCCGGTATCCACCACAAGCGCTTCGCCCTGGTCCATGATGACGTAGCAATTGGTGGCGGAGGTGGAGATGTTCTCGAAGGGCACCTGCACAAGATACACGTCGGGCGCGTGGAACACCTGCTCGATGCAAGCCGAGGTATCCATGGCGGCTATGCCTGACGCTGGTCGAACGCGCCGACGAGAGCGCGTGCGAAATCATGGGCGTCGAAATCGCGCAGGTCGTCAAGGCCCTCGCCCACGCCGATCTTGATGATGGGCAGCTCAAGCTCGTGGCTGACGGCAAGCGCGATACCGCCCTTGGCCGTGCCGTCGAGCTTCGTGACGATAAGCGCGTCCAGCTCGAGCTCGCGGTTGAACTCGCGCGCCTGCTGCAGGCCGTTCTGACCGGTGGTGGCGTCGATGACGAGCACGGTGTAGACGGGCAGCTTCGAGCGCTTGCGCACCACGTTGACGACCTTCGCCAGCTCACGCATAAGATCTGCCGAGGTGTGAAGGCGCCCGGCGGTGTCGATGAGCACCAGATCGGCGTCTTCGGCCTCGGCGCGCTCGATGGTGTCGTAGCACACGCTTGCCGGATCGGCGCCGCGCTCGCGCGTGACCATCTCCACGTCGGCGCGGCGCGCCCACACCTCGAGCTGCTCGATGGCTGCGGCACGGAACGTGTCGGCGCTGCCCAGGATGACCTTGCGGCCAGCGTCGTGCGCTTCCTTGGAAAGCTTGCCCACCGTGGTGGTCTTGCCCGTGCCGTTGATACCGACGAACAGCACGCACGCCGGGTCGCCGCCGAGGATCTCCTGACCGCCTTCGGTGAAGGTGTCGGCAATCTGGTCGTTAAGCATGTCGAGCACGGCATAGGCATCGGGAAGCGCCTTGCGCGTGGCCTGGTCGCGCAGGTTCTCAACGATATCGCACGCCGCCGCACCGCCGATATCGGCCAGGATGAGCGTTTCCTCCAGGCCGTCCCAGAACTCCTCATCAAGGTCGGGACCGCGGTCGAGGAGGACGTTCATCTCCTCCTTGAACTTGTCGCGAGAACGTTGCAGCCCCTGGCTGATGCGGTCGAAAAATCCCATGTTGCTCCCCTTGTGTCGCAAACCGTCGCATAGTGCGCGATGCCCGGCGGCGCCGTCGGCCGATCGCGCGTTTGATTCGTGAAGAAGTATACCCTGCTGCCACGCCCTCGGCATCCCGAGCAGCAGGCGAACACGAATTACACGGGGAAGGCCCCGGTTACAACCGGTAACCGGGGCCTTCCAGCGCGATGCCTTGCCTATTCGGCATACTTCAGAGCGTGGTCGAGCTTCTGGCTGATCACCTTGGTGACGCCGTCGGATTGCATGGACACGCCGAACAGCACGTCCGACATCTCCATTGTGCGGCGCTGGTGCGTGATCATGATGAGCTGCGTGTCGTTGCGGATGGACTGCAGATACGCCGTGAGCCTGCGCAGGTTGCTGTCGTCGAGCGCCGCCTCCACCTCGTCGAGGATGTAGAACGGCGCGCTGCGGATGCGGTAGACCGCGAACAGCAGCGCAAGCGCCGTGAGCGACTTCTCGCCGCCGGACATGAGCATCATCTTCGTGATGCGCTTGCCCGCCGGCTGCGCGCTGACCTCCACGCCGGTATTCTCCAGGTCATCGGGGTCGGTGAGGATGAGCTCGGCCGAGCCGCCCGGGAACAAGGTGGCGAAGATGCTGCGGAAGTTGTCGTTGACCGCATTGAACGTGCTGACGAAGTCGTCTTTCATGCGCGCATCGATGACGCGGACGATCTTGGCCAGGCTGCGCCGCGCGCCGTCGAGATCGGCCAGCTGGGCCGCCAGGTAATCGTAGCGGCTGCGCAGCTGCTCGTACTCCTGGGCGGCATCAGGGTTGATGGCGCCCATATTAGCGATGCGGCGACGCAGCTTGAACGCGTTCTCCTCGGCGGCCCCGCGGTTTTCAAGCTCCGGCAACGCGAGCGCCGTCTCAAGCGGCACGCCCATATCCTGCACGATGGAGTTGACGGCGGCGTCGACGCGCACCTCCAGACGGCCCTTCTCCACGCGGGCGGCCGACAGGCGCGCGTTGACGTCGTCGTAGGCGTCGTGGGCGGCCTTTGCCTGCTCGCGCGCGGCGGTGACCTGCGCATGCAGCCCGGCGGAGGAATCCTGCGCCTGCTGGGCCCGCTGCTCAAGGTCGTGCGTCCAGCGACGGGCGCTTGCGGTGAGCTCCTCGAACACCGCCAGAAGCGGCGCGATGCGCTGCTGCGCCACGATCTTGCGTGCCAGCTGGCCTTTCAGCTCGTCCTCGGCGGCGTCCACCGCGGCCACGTCGCGGCCGCGGGCGTCCACGATGCGCGCGGTGTAGGTGTCGCGCTCGCGAAGGGTGGCGGCAGAAAGCTTCGCCTCCGACAAGCCATCGCGCAGCTGCGCCGCCTCCTTGCGGAGCGGCACCACCTTGGCCTCAAGCTCCTCAGTGCGCACGGCGCGGGCTTGGGCCGCCTGCGCGAGCTCGGCCAGCTGGGCCTCGAGCTTGTCGACGTTGGGGCGCGCCTCGGCAACCGTCTTGTCCGCCTGCTGGCGCTGGCGCTCCACGTCGGCGAACTCGCGGCGCGTGGACGCAAGCGCATCGGCGGCGCGCTTGGCCTCGGCCGACGCCGCCTGCGCGGCGCCGCGGCGCTCGGCCAGCTGCTGAGAGAGTTGCAGGCTTTCTGCCTGGGCGGCGCGCAACACCTCCTCGGCTTGGCGTTCCGTCTGCTCGGCGTCCTTATGCTGTTCGGATGCGACGCGAAGCGATGCGCGCAGCTCGTCGAGCTGGCGCGCGCGGGCCAAGGCGCCCTCGGCACCGGCGTCCACCGTTCCCACCGTGAGCTTGCCGCTGGGCCAGGCGATGCATCCATCGGCCGACACGAAGCGCACAGGGGCAGCCGCGCCCTCCCGCAAGCGCACGGCCTGAGCCTGACGCGCCGTTTCGAAGGTGTCGCATACCACCACGTCGCCGAGCAGGGCCTCCACCGTGGGCGCGGCCTGCTCGGGGTATTCCAACATGTCCACAAGCGCCGTGCCGCCGCAAGCCTGCGCGGCCTGGCGCGCGGGGGCGCCGGAGCGCATGCCTCCGACGGGAAGCAGCGACACCTGGCCGTCGCGACCGCTTTCCATCACGCTGCCCGCAAGACCCGCCGCCACATCGACCGAAGGCGCCATGAGCGCCTCGGCATCGCCGGAGAGCAGATGCTCCACAAGCGCCTCGAAGCCCTGCGGCGCACGCATGGCGCGGGCCAGGGGCTCGAGCTGCTGGCCGGATATGCGCGCATGCTCGATGAGCCATGCGCGGGCAGGCCCGGCTGCGGCAGATGCGCGCTCTACCTCTTCGAGCGCGGAAATGCGGCTTTCGAGCGAGGTGACCTGGCGATGCGCCTCATCGAGCGCGGCGCGGGCGGCATCGCGCTCTTTAATGGCCGCGGCAACGGCGCCGCGCGCCTGCGATTCGGCCTGCTGGGCCTCATCGAGCGAACGCTGGGCGGCCGCACGGGCGTCCTCGAGCTTTTGAGCCTGTTCCTCGGCATGGCCGAGCGCCAGCTCGAGCTCTTTGGCGCGCCCCTCGACCAGCTTGGCATGGGCCAAGCCGTTGGCAAGCGCCTCCTGCGTTTGCGACAGACGGCGCCGCGCGTCCTCGGAAGCGCGATCATCGGCGCGGCCCTGGCGCTTGAGCTGATCGAGCTCGTCCTCCACGCTGCGCCGGGCCTGGGCGTTCTCGCGGCGGGAGTCGTCAAGACGCTCGACGGCGGCCTGCGCCGCGGCAAGGTCGCGGCGAACCGCCTCGAGCTGGGCTGCCGCCTGCTCGCGCTCGGCAACGGCCTCGGCGCGCTTAGCGCGACCTGACTCCAGCTTCACGCGCACATCGGCCTCAAGGCCCTGCGCCCCGCGGCGCTTCTCGTGCAGCAGCAGCACGGCGCCGTCGAACCGCTCGACTGCCGACGACGCACGCTGATAGCTGCGCGACAGGTCGCCCGCGTTCTCGGTTTGCTTGCGGATCTGCTCCTGCAACGCCTCGGCGGCGGCTTCGGCAGTGGAAATGTCCTGATGGCGCGCCTGAAGGTCCTCCACCAGCTGATGTTCGCCAGCGCAGGCCTCATCCCAGCTTTGGCGCAGGCAGCGCAGGTCGTCCACGGCCAAGGCCAGGCTGACGTCGATAAGCTGCCCGGAGAGCTCCTGGTAAGCGCGAGCCTTCTTCGCCTTGCGCTCAAGCGGTCCGAGCTGGCGGCCCACCTCGCCCGCCACATCGCGCACGCGCGCGAGCGTGGCGTCCATGGCGGCCAGCTTGCGCTCGCTTTTCGCCTTGCGCTGCTTGTGCTTGAGCACGCCGGCGGCTTCCTCGATGAGCGCGCGGCGGTCCTCGGGCTTGGATTGCAGGATGGAGTCCAGGCTGCCCTGGCCGATGATCGAATGCGTGCCGGTGCCCAGACCGGAATCGTGCAGGATGTCGAGCACGTCCATGCGGCGCGCGACGCTGCCGTTGATGAGATACTCGCTTTCGCCGCTTCGATACATGCGGCGCGCGATGGAAACCTCGTTGAAGTCGACCGGCAGCTTGCCGTCGGAGTTGTCGAGCACCAGCTCAACCTCGGCAAGGCCCGTGGCCTTTCGGGCCGACGAGCCTGCGAAGATGACGTCTTCCATAGCCTGGCCGCGCAGATGCTTGGCGTTGCGCTCGCCAAGCACCCACAACACGGCATCGGAGATATTGGATTTGCCGGAGCCGTTCGGACCCACCACGGCGGTGATGCCCGGCTCCAAGGAAAGCGCGCTTCTGTCGGCGAACGACTTGAAGCCCTTGAGCACGAGCGACTTCAAGTACATGCGTTAGCCCTGTTTCATGCTCTTATGCAGCTCGCGCTCGTGCTTCTTGCGCGCCTTCTCCTCGGCACGGGCCGCAGCCTTGTCGGCCTTGGCCTGCTTGGCCGCGGCGGCCTTCTCGGCGCGGGCCTGCTCGTCCATGCCCAAACCGAAAAACTCGCCGAGACGCGACAGCGTGGACTTCGCCGCCTGGCTTTCCGCTTCCTTCTTCGTGCGGCCCGTTCCGCGCGCCAGACCCTGATTGCCCGCGAACACCTGGGCGACGAACGTGCGGTCATGCGGCGGGCCCTGCGTTTCCACCAGCTTATAGGTGGGCGTGATGCCGTCTTCCTGCAGGCGCTCCTGCAGCGCGCTTTTGGGGTTCTCCGGCTCGAGCGCCATGTCCTCGGACATGCGCGGGATAAGCGTGCGATAGATGAAATCGCGCGCCGCCTCCACGCCGCCATCAAGGTACAACGCGGCCACCACGGCCTCGTAGACGTTTTCGAGCGCGGAATGCAGGCCGCGCTTGCCCGTGCCCGTCTCCGAGGATCCGAACACGATGATGTCGGCGAAACCAAGGCCCGACGCCACATCGGACAGGCTTGCCCCCGACACAAGCGCCACCTTGATGCGCGTCAGACCGCCTTCGTCGAGCTCATGGAAGCGCTCGAAAGCGACGTCGGCGACGATGGCGCCCAAGATGGAGTCGCCCAGAAACTCCAGACGCTCGTAGGAATACTTCACCGCGCGGCCTTCGGTGGCCGATGGGTGCGTGATGGCGGACAAGATGAGCTGCTTGTTGGAAAACGAGTAGCCCAGAACCTCCTCCGCCCTCTGCAGTTTTGAGGCTTGTTCTTCTGTAAAGGTCATGCAACCTCCGAAACCGGTATGAATGAGAATCGATGATGATACGACCATACCGCATAAAGCGGCTGGCCCTTATGGTGCTACTTGATTGTATCCGAGCCGTTTCCAGCCTGGGCCATGTGCTGAATTATTTCAGAAACGCCCTGGCGCACCACGCGCGCCGTGGTGAGCACGCCGTTTTCGATGGCCAGCGCGCCCGAGCTTCCATGCCCGACGATGCAGGCGCCCTTCACGCCGAGGAGCGGGGCGCCGCCGTAGGTGTCGGGCGACACCTGGCCCTTCAGGCCCTTCAGGCCGTCTTTGACGCACAGAGCGCCGATCTTGCCCTTCGTGGTGGACATCATGGCGTCCTTGATGGCGCTGAACAGCACCTTCGAGGCGCCCTCGATGGTCTTCAGGCACACGTTGCCGGTGAACCCGTCGGTGACCACCACTTCGTACTGCGCGCCGAGCACATCGCGCCCCTCGCAGTTCCCGGCGAAGTTGGTCAGGCGCTTGGCCATGAGCTGGTGGGCCTCCTGAGCAAGCGCGTTGCCCTTGGTGTCCTCCTCGCCGATGTTGAGAAGCGCGGCTTTGGGCGACTCGTAGCCCAAGATCTTCTGCGCGTACACGCTGCCCATCTGGGCGAACTGCACCAGGTACTCGGGCTTGCAATCGGCGTTGGCGCCGACGTCGCACAACACGATGGGACGGACGGGGCTGGGCACGACCGTGGCTAAACACGGGCGCGAGATGCCCTTGATGCGCCCCATGACCAGCGTGGCGGCCGCCAGGCATGCGCCCGTGGAACCGGCGGAGAAGAAACCTTGGGCCTGGCCGTCCTTGACCAGGCGGCAGCCCACCACGATGGAGCTGTCCTTCTTCTTGCGCACGGCCTGCGCGGGATGCTCGGCCATCTCGATGACCTCGGCGGCAACCTGCGCGCGGCAGCGGGCATGCTGCGCGGCGAACGGCTCGACCACGTCGGCGGGACCGCACAAGATGACGGTAAGCCCCTCATCGGCGGCAAGCGCCGCCGCCACGCCTTCGAGCACGACCTCGGGGGCGTTGTCGCCGCCCATGGCATCCACTGCGATGGTGACGTTGTCTGTCATGTTGACACCCTTTCCCTAGCAGGCGTTGCGCGCCGAGCGGACGGCGCTGCTAAACGCAAGAAAGCCTCTCTGCGCCAATGGCGCCGCAGAGAGGCTTCAAGTTGCAATTGCACGCTGTGACGGCGTTACTCCGTCTCGATGACCTCGCGGTTCTTGTAGAAGCCGCAGTTCGGGCACACGCGGTGGGGAAGCTTAGCCTCGCCGCACTGCGGGCACACGGAACGGGAAGGGGCTGCGATCTTGTCGTTGGTGCTACGACGTGCATGAGTGCGGGCGCGGCCCATTTTTTGCTTAGGTACTGCCATGATCTATCTCCTTGCTTTATGTCGGGCGCGCGTGGCGCTCGCTCGTTCGCTTGGTAAACACGCGAAGCGATATACTACCAAAGTGTTCCTGCGCATGCAAGTGCCTGTTCGCCAGGCGTACACAAACCCATGCAGGTTCCATAATCCGGGCTGCTACTCGCCCAGATCCAGGTCCTTCAGAGCGGCGAAAGGACTGACGCGGCCGTCGGACATGCGCGGCAGGCCGTCGTCGGGCTGAGCGGAGCATGCGCACGGCCCCTCGTTGAGGTTGGCACCACACTGCGCGCACAAGCCGGCGCAGTCCTCTCGGCACAGGGGCACGAGCGGCGCCTCCACCAGAAGCGCGGCGATGATGAGCGGCTCCAGGTCGAGGATCTTGTCGGCGCCGAGCACCTCGAACTCGTCGTCGTCCATGTCCTCGGGAGCCGGACCGTCCTCGGAGAGCAGGAAGTAGCCTTCCACTTCCCCGTTGAGGTCCACCTGGAAGTCATCCAGGCAGCGTGCGCACGCGACCGTTGCCGTGCCGCGGGCGCTACCCATGACCAGAAGCGCGTCACCGGTGTTGGTGACGGTGGCGTTCCAGTCCACGGGCTGCGAGAACGTATAGGTATCGGGACCCGCCTCAAGCGCCCCTAAGGCAAGCTGCCCTGCAAAAGAGGAGCTCTCCGTGGTAACGAAGAGCTCCGGCGGGACCTCGAACTTCACGGCGTCCATTATTGGCGACCCTGCGCCATGGCGTTGGCGTTGAGACGGTCGCGACAGCGGCGCACGTTGTTGAGCAGCGTATCGAGGCTTTGCTCGACGTGGCCGAACACCTCGTCGGCGTAATCTTCCGCACCGGCGCGCGTCTGGCGCTCGAGCTCGCGCGCATCGGCGACCAGCTGGTCGGCCTGCTGCTGGGAGATGCGCACGATCTCCTGCTCGGAGGCGATGGTCATCGCCTGGCTGCGCGCATCCTCGATCATGCGGTTGGCCTCGGCCTCGGCATCATCGAGCAGGCTTTGACGCTCGCGCACGATCTGGCGCGACTGCGAGAACTCGCTGGGGAACGTGTCGCGGATCTCGTCCATGATCTCGAAAGCTGCAGCGATATCCACCTGGCGCAGGTTGCCCTTGCCGAACACCGGCTTAGAGTCCTCAAGCAGAATCGAGAGCTCTTCCAAAAGCCCCAGAACCCCTGTTTCGTCCATGATGATCCTTCCACCCAGGCTTGCTGCGTTTGAAAACTGCGTTTAGGCACACGGGCATAAGGCCACGCATGC
>CAKUJT010000077.1 GCA_934661765.1 uncultured Senegalimassilia sp. | reverse complement strand
TACGGCCTGCACGACATCGTGCTGTCCATGCCCGCGGTCGTCGGCGCCAGCGGCATCGAGTACCAGGTGCCCATCAATATCAACGAGACGGAGACCGAGCAGCTCAAGGCCTCTGCCGCCACGCTGCGATCGGTTATCGACAAGCTGGACCTGTAGTGCCCCGAGCCCGTTCGGCGCCGCCCGCGACCCGCCCGTGGCAACACGCGGGCGGGTCGCGCCGCTTTGCGCCCCGGATGTCCCTCGCGGCGCCCGCTTTCCGCCCCGCCCGACTCATTGCCGTCGGCAAGCCGGCGCTTCCTCGCCGCCAGCGACTGCCCGGCCCCCTCCAACCGCATAAAGCACGCGCTTTCCGCCTTAAACGCTGACCGTTTCGCTTCCCTGTTCACAACTCCATCACACGGAGACGTCTAAACGGGGTACCATCTGCCACGGTTTGCTAGAATGCTGAATACTTACGCAGAAAGAAGGTGCTCATGCTGTCTGGAGATATGGAAAAGCTCTACCCCTCCGCCAAAACCTTGGTGAAGGAATGCGTTGCCAGCCGCCTTCATGCGAAGGACGCAACGCTCTACGGCTTTTCCGACGAAGCGCAGGAATGCGCACAGAATTACATGGGGTGGACGGACCTCGCAACGAATCCGCCGTACCCGCTGCACGAGATTCAGGCATTCGCTGATTCCATCATCGCCCAGGGTTTGAAGTCCGTGGTGCTCATCGGCCAAGGCGGCTCCACCCAGGCGCCCATGACCATAACCAAGTACCACAAGCCGGACTCCTCCCTGGTGCGCTTCCGCACGCTCGATTCCGATTCCCCGGTTCGCGTGCGCGGCATCCTGTCGGAGATAGATCCTCGCTCCACGCTGTTCATCGTGTCTTCCAAATCGGGCGGCACCATCGAGCCGCGCCTGGCGCTGCGCGCCGTGCGCGACGCGCTGGCCGACCAGATCTCGGACGAGGAGATGGTGCAGCATCTGGTGGCCATCACCGACCCCGGCTCCAAGCTCGAGCAGCAGGCTCGCGAGGAGGGCTGGGCCGCGGTGTTCTCCGGCGAGCCCACCGTGGGCGGCCGCTTCAGCGCCATGTCCGTGTTCGGCCTGCTGCCCGCCGCGCTCGTGGGCATCAACCTGCAGGAGTTCATGCAGCACGCCGTCGAGGCCGAGCGCGCCTGCAGCGAGGACGCCATCGACAACCCGGCCATCGGCCTTGCGGCCTTCCTGTACGACAACTACGTGCAGGGCCGCAACAAGTTCAGCTTCCTCACGCAGAAGCGCGGCCGCGTGCTCGGCCTGTGGATCGAGCAGCTGGTCGCCGAAAGCGTCGGCAAGAACGGCCAGGGCATCCTGCCCAACATCGAGATCGACACGCTGCTGCTCAAGAAGGACCCGGGCGACCGCAGCGTCATCATGTACCAAACGAAGAACGACCTGTGGGACGAGCGTCACAACTTCGAGATGAGCCTGTCCTACATCGACCCCACCATCCCGCGCGCGGCCTTCAAGATCGAGTCCGTGTACGAGCTGCCCGAGCATTTCATCATGTGGGAGTACGCCATCGCCATGTGCGGCTACCTCATGAAGATCTGCCCGTTCGACCAGCCCGACGTGGCGTCGGCCAAGGCCGCGGTGCTCGACATCCTGCGCGACGGCCAGCCCGAGCCCGACTACGTGCAGGACTTCGTCGACGACGTGCACATGGGTCAGGTGGAGGTGCGCCAGGCCCCGTGCTTCAAGGACTGCACCGACGTGCGCGCATCGCTGCGCGCGCTGCTCGCAAGCATCCAGCCCGGTGATTTCTTCGCGCTCAACGCCTTCCTCCCGTTCACGGGCGAAGGCCGCCGCGAGGCGCTCGAGACCATCCGCCACGGCGTGGCCGAGAAGCGCCGCGTGGTGTCGTGCCTGGAAGTCGGCCCGCGCTACCTGCACTCCACGGGTCAGCTGCAGAAGGGCGGCCCGAACTGCGGTGTGTTCCTCATCCTGTCGGCAGACGAGCTGAAGGACATCCCGCTGAAGGAAGAGGCCGAAAGCCTGGGCTCTTTGGCGAAGGCGCAGGCCTCGGGCGACCTGGTCACGCTCGCAAGCCGCGGTCGCCGCTGCGTGCATCTGCATCTGCCCGATAACTCGGGCGTCACCCTGCGCGCGCTGGCGGAAGTGGTGTGCGACATCTTGGAAGAGCTGCAGCAGGCGTAACGCCCCTCGGCTCAACGGCTGAAACCCAACGCGCGTCGGCAATCTCGCCGACGCGCGTTTTTTGGAATCGGCCGGCGAAAACAACGTAAACCTTCAATGAAAGGGCGTCGTATGATCGAAGCGCTCGACATACAGGTAAAAGGCATCGTGCAAGGGGTGGGCTTTCGCCCCTTCGTGTATCGTCTGGCGAAGAAATACCAGCTTAACGGCTGGGTACTCAACGCCGTGGAAGGCGTGTTCATCCACGCCGAGGGCGAGGCGAACCTGCTGGACAAGTTCGTCACCGAGCTGCACATGAACCCCCCGTCCGCCGCAAAGGTCAAGGAGATCGACCTCAAGGAGGTGCCGCTGGAAGGGTTCAGCTCGTTCGACATCCGCTTCTCCGACGATCACGACGCCCAGCAGACCACGCTGGTTTCCCCCGACCTTGCCACCTGCGACGATTGCCTCGACGAGCTGTTCAACCCCGCAGACCGCCGCTACCGCTATCCGTTCATCAACTGCACGAACTGCGGTCCGCGCTTCACCATCATCGGGTCGCTGCCCTACGATCGCCCTGCAACGTCCATGAAGGATTTCCCCATGTGCCCGCGTTGCGCCGACGAATACGCCGACCCGCTCGACCGCCGCTTCCATGCGCAGCCCGATGCCTGTTGGGATTGCGGCCCGCACATCAGCTGGGTGAACCTTGCCCAAGGCCAGCAGGAGCCGCAGTGGGGCAATACCCGCGAGGCGTCCGACGACATCTTCGCGGAAGCGGTCAAGTTGCTGCTCGAAGGCGGCATCGTCGCGGTGAAGGGGCTCGGCGGCTTCCATCTGGTGTGCGACGCCTCGAGCCCCGATGCGTTGGCGAAGCTGCGCCAGCGCAAGCGCCGCCAGGGCAAGGCGTTCGCCGTCATGGTGGCGGGTGCGGCCGACGCGCGCCGCGTGTGCCATGTCGACAAGGCGGAGCAGGGCGCGCTGGAATCCACCAAGCGTCCCATCGTGCTGCTGCGCAAGCGGACCGAGGCGCAGTTCGCCGCCGGCTTGGCCGACAACCTTCCCGAGCTGGGCGTCATGCTGCCCTGCACGCCCGTCCAGCATCTGCTGCTCCATGATTTCGCGGAGGCCCTGCGCGCCCAGCAGGGTGATTCCGCGCTTCCCATGTTGGTCATGACCTCGGGGAACCTGCATAACGAACCCATCGTCACCGACGACGATCAGGCGTTGGTCAAGTTCGCCGGCATCGCCGATGCCGTCCTGGGCAACAACCGCCGCATCCTGTCGCGCTACGACGACTCGGTGCTGCGCGTGGTGCGCGTAGGCGACGAGCAGGCCATCCAGTTCATCCGCCGTGCTCGCGGCTTCGCCCCGCTGCCCATCGCGCTCGACTGCCCCGAAGCGCAGCCCAAGCAGGAAGCCCTGCTGGCCACGGGCTCGGAGCAGAAGGCCACGTTCACCCTGGTGCGCGCCGCCGCGGCCGACGACCAGCGCCCCGACGCGTTCGTCTCGCAGCATATCGGCGACGTCGAGAACGCGGAAACCTATGACGCCTGGCTCGAGGCCGAAGAGCGCTATCGTCAGCTGTTTCAGGAAATCCCGCGCCGTCTCGCCTGCGACGCGCATCCCGAGTACCTCGCAAGCAAATGGGCTCGCGAGCAGGCGCAACGCAACAACCTGCCCTTGACCGAGGTGCAGCACCACCATGCGCACATCGCCTCGGTGCTGGGGGAGAACGGCCTGTTCGGCCCCGTGTGCGGCATCGCGTTCGACGGCACGGGCTACGGCGCCGACGGTCGCGTGTGGGGCGGCGAGGTCCTGCTCGCCAACCAGCAGGCCTACGAGCGCTTCGCCAACTTCGCTTACGTGCCCATGCCCGGCGGCGCGGCGGCGGTGCGCAACCCGCTGCGCATGGCCTACGGCGTGCTGTACGAGTTCGACCTGCTGGAGCATCCCGGCGCCGCCGATGCGCTGCTGGCGCTGGGTGACCAGGCCGAGGTGTGCGACCAGATGATCGAGCGCGGCCTGAACACGCCCTATACCTCCTCGGTCGGGCGCCTGTTCGATGCCGCCAGCGCCCTGCTCGGCGTGTGCCGCCAGCCGTCCTACGATGGCCAGCCGGCCATCGAGCTCGAGGCGGCCATAGGCGCGGTCCCCGAGGGGCTGCCGGCCACCGACGCCTACCATATAGATGTCGTGAAGAATACGGCCACCGAAACCAGCACCGCGCTCGACACGTCGGTCCTGCTGTTCGACGCGGCGCCGGCGTTCAAGGCGCTCCTCGACGACATCGCCTCCGGCGTTCCCGTGGCAACCATCGCGCGCCGCTTCCACGATGCGTTCGTGAATGCCATCGTTATGGCTGCTCAGCTGGTGCAAAGCCTCTACGGCATCACCACGGTGGCGCTCTCGGGCGGCGTGTTCCTCAACCGTTACTTGCTCGAGCACGCCGTGCCGGCGCTGCAAGGCAACGGCTTCACGGTGGCGCTTAACCGCGACCTGCCGCCCAGCGACGGCTGCATCTCCTACGGACAGGCTGTGGTAGCATGGGCAGCAAGACAAACGGACGAGACGACGGGGAAGTAGCAGATCGGAAGGCGCGCAAGCGCCCAACTGCGCATCCCGAAAACGTCTCATCATGGAAGGAAGAAGGCAGCGAATGTGCCTAGCTATTCCCGCGAAGATCGCGCAGCTTGACGGCGACGGCATGGCCACGGTGGACATCCTCGGCGTCACGCGCAGCGTGTCCATCGACCTCACGCCGCAGGCGGGCGTCGGCGATTTCGTGCTCGTGCACGCCGGCTTTGCCATCGAGGTGGTCGACCCCGATTACGCGCAGGAAACCATCGACCTCATCAAGGAGTTCCCTGACCTGGCGGGCGACGAGCTGCCCGCCGCCACGGCCTAGGCAACGCCCAACCGGCCGACCGCTTGCAGCCCCGCGGCGCGCAGGCGGTCGGCTTTTCGCATTTCGCCCCTCGTACCAAGGAATCTCATCATGCAACCCCAGAACATACATCGCAGCCGCACGGTCGACGCCGGCACCATGCAAAACGAGCTGGCGGCGTTCAAGGATCCGAAGCTCGCCCGCGGCCTCATCGAGTCCATCGGCAAGCTCGCGCCGGAAGGAGGCGCCACGCTCATGGAGGTGTGCGGCACGCACACGGTGGCCATCGCGCGCAACGGCATCCGCAACCTCATGCCCGAAAGCGTGCGCCTCTCGTCCGGCCCGGGCTGCCCCGTATGCGTCACCTCGAACCGCGATATCGACGCCGTCATCGCCCTCGCGCGCATACCCAACGTGACCATAGCCACGTTCGGCGACATGACGCGCGTGCCCGGCAGCACATCGAGCCTGCTCAAGGAGCAGGCGGCAGGGCGTAGCGTGCAGATCTGCTACTCGCCGCTCGATGCGCTGGCCCTGGCGAAGGCGAATCCCGATCGCGAAATCGTGTTCGTGGGCGTGGGCTTCGAGACCACCACGCCGCTGGTGGCCATGGCCATCAAGCGCGCCGCGGCCATGGGCCTGAAGAACTTCAGCGTCTTCGCCGCGCACAAGAACATGCCCGGCGCCCTGGAAACGCTGGTGAAGGACCCGGACCTCAAACTGGACGCGCTCATCCTGCCGGGCCACGTGGGCACCATCACGGGCACCAAGCCCTTCGAGTTCCTGGCGAAGGAGTACGGCATCCCCGGCGTGGTCACGGGCTTCGAGCCCGTCGACGTGCTCCAGGGCATCGCCATGATCATGCGCCAGCTGCACGAGGGCAGGGCGGAGATAGAAATCGCCTACGCGCGCGGCGTCATGCCGCAGGGCAACCCCGTGGCCCTGGCTGCTATCGACGAGGTCTTCGAAACCTGCACCGCCACCTGGCGCGGCCTGGGCGATATCCCCGGCAGCGGATACCGTATCCGCGAAAAGTTCGCGCAATTCGACGCGCTGAAGCGTTTCCAGCCCGAAATCGAGCCCACCATCAACCCCAAGGGCTGCCGCTGCGGCGACGTCCTGCGCGCCCGCATGGAGCCCAGCGAGTGTCCCCTGTTCCGCAAGGTATGCACGCCCGAGAACCCGGTTGGTCCGTGCATGGTCAGCAGCGAGGGCAGCTGTGCCGCCTACTATAGGTACTATTAAAGCGAAACCAAGCATATCGCCACATCGGAGGGCGGCGCAGCACGCAAGCTGCGCCGCCCTCCTCCGTTGCTAGGCGGCTAGCCAACCCGTAGATACGCCCTATAACTGGACGCGAATCGCCCATATCACGAAACGGGAAGCATGAAAACGGTCAAATATCGGCGAAATATACCGCTTAAGCGAGTGCTCAAGCGGTAAAGCCTCATATCAAGGGTTGAGAGCCGTTAAGTGCTTCAGGGAAGCCGTTCGCGGCCTCTAGACGGGGATTGCTACGTAGATGCAATAACCGAAAACCGATAGACCAGGGTTATCAGATGCCGTATTTCCCATTGGTTGTGCAAATATGAGCACTCTGAAGAAACATAGACTTGACCATATAAATGCATGCAAATTCGATTCGTACCGATAATCATTCGTGCGAATCGGTTCAATCAAGGAAAATATCCAATAATCGGACGAAAAATGCATAAACGATTATTTCGGCCGTGTTACAGATTTTTGTGCACCTGAACAATGAACTTGTGCAAAGTGCCTGAAAATACGTGTAAATGACCTATTGCAGGCGCACAACTCTGGTGTTATAACTATCTCGTCGGCAAAACCGGAACACGAAATGAAACGAACTTACAGGGTTGCCAAGTGATCTTTCCCTCTTAGTGAATTTCAAATCAAAAGGCCGGTTGAGCCAAAGGGTACACAATAGGTAGTGTGCATCGTCGAAGGTGTAGGAAGCACCTTCAAAGAAAGGAGACAGTCATGGCGAAGATTGTCAACTCTTGGAACGACTGGGATCCGTTGAAGCGCGTCATCGTTGGCCGCTGCGATAACTCCATGATCCCGCCCGAGGAGCCCGCAACCTCTGAGAAGGTGCCGGTCGACTCCGAGATGCGCGGCATGTGGGGCCTGCGCCCGCTGCGCACCGTCGAGCGTGGCAACGAGTGCCTCGAGAACCTGGTCAAGGCCGTTGAGGAGCGCGGCGTCGTCGTCGACCGCCCGACCCCTCTGCAGTGGAACCAGGCCATCGGTACGCCGGACTTCCGCAACGATTCCATGATGACTTGCATGCCTCCGCGCGACATCCTGCTGACCGTCGGCAACGAGATCATGGCTTCCGCCAACTCCTTCCGCTGCCGCTACTTCGAGTACCTGGCCTACTGGCCGCTCATGAAGCAGTACTTCGATGAGGATCCCGAGTTCCTGTGGACCCAGGCTCCCCGTCCTCGTCTGACCGACGCTTCCTACAAGCACAACTACTACGACGAGAAGATCACCCTGGAAGAGCGCCTCGTCCGTACCGCCAACAAGGACTTCGTGACCACCGAAGTCGAGCCGATGTGGGACGCCGCTGACCTCATGCGCATGGGCAAGGATATCTTCATCCAGCACGGCCTGACCACCAACCGCACCGCCATGGAGTGGTTCCAGCGCTACTATCCCGAGTATCGCATCCATGCGATGAACTTCCCGGGCGACCCCTACCCGATCCACATCGACGCAACCTTCGTGCCGCTGCGTCCGGGCCTGATCATCAACAACCCGCATCGTCATCCTGCCGAGGGCCAGAAGGAGATCTTCGAGGCCAACGATTGGCAGATCGTCGACGCCGCTCAGCCTGCTCATGACGAGCCGCCCGCGCTGTGCTACAGCTCCGTGTGGCTGTCCATGAACTGCCTGGTTCTGGATCCCTCCACGGTCATCGTTGAGGCTTCCGAGGTCCACGAGCAGGAGCAGATGGACCAGCTCGGCATGAACGTCATCCCCGTTGACCTGCGCGACGCCTATCCGTTCGGTGGCGGCCTGCACTGCTCCACGGCTGACGTTTACCGCGAGGGCGAGTGCCTCGACTACTTCCCGAACCGCGTCAAGGACTGCACGCTCATCCACCCGGAGATGTGGGAGGACTAGGCTATCGGCCTAAATCAGAATCTACTTCGGTAGAGCTCTGAACATGTAATAGAAAGGGGGCCTGGCAAGACAAGTTCAGCCAGGCCCCCTTTTTTAGTTCGCCTTCCAATCCAGTCAACAAGGGTTTTCGATTCGACCGGACAGGATCGAGCTTAGATAGGGGTATCAATACAAGCACGACCTAGTTTGGTCAGAACCGAAATTGGGTGAATTGGAGGCACCTGTACATGCTACTGGTTTTTTAAGGAGGAACCAATGGCAGACGAAATCAACACTAAGGGCCAGGGGGATGGCTCTCAAGACTATCAGATGAATCGCAAAATCGGCACTATCTTCATGCTGATTTCTGCAACGGGCATGGGTCTGGTGCCGCTGTTCAGCCGCTGGGGTACGCGTACCGACATGTTCGACGCTACCCAGGGTTTGAACGGCTCCGACTCCATCGGCGCAATTATGGCGCTTGGTCGCATGGCCATGGGTGTGCTGTTCTTCGTTATTCTCATGGTTGCCACCCATAAGGTCACCACCTTCAAGAAGCTCAAGCTCAGCCCCGCAATCGCTCTGGGCGGCCTGATGATCGGCATGTCCCTGGCATGCTACGTCACCTCTACGCTGATGACCACTGTCGCGAACGCCGTTATGTTCATCTACACCGGCCCGGTTATCTGCGTGTTGCTGGCTCGTATCTTCCGTAAAGAGCCGATGAGCCCGCTGCAGTGGGTATGCCTCTGCGTCGTGTTCGTTGGTATGCTGTTCGGCGAGAGCCTCCTCGGCTTCGGCGTCGGCGGCAACTTCTTCGGCCTGGACTTCAACCTGGCCCCCTCCACTCCGGAATTCCCGCAGAAGATGGTTGGTGACATCTTCGGCCTGCTGTCCGGCGTGTTCTACGGCGCTTCCATGTTCTTCAACGGCTACCGCAAGGATGCTGACACCACCGCTCGTGGTGTGTACAACTTCATTTTCGCCGTTATCGGTGCAGGTGTTATCGCTATCCTGATGAACGTTGTCGGCATGGCTACGGGCCAGACCAACTGGATTACCGAGATTCACTTCACCGCCTTCAACTGGGTGGGTGCTGTGCTGCTGTGGATCGTTTGCGGTCCTATCGCTCTGGGCTGCCTGCTGGTCGCTGGCCGCAACCTGCCGGCAATGGACTACAGCACCATCGCCTACTGGGAGGTTCCCGTTGCCCTGTTCATCGGCCTGGTTGTGTTCAGCGAGCCCGTTACGCTCAACACCGCAATCGGTATCATCTTGATCGTTGGCGGCGGCGCATTCCCGACCGTCAAGGCCATGATCCAGGGTTCCAAGATGGAGAAGCAGCAGCAAGTTGCTGAGAATCTGTCTGAACGCCTCGCCGAAGAGGCCGCCAAGGAGGAGGAGCGCTAGCATCTGCCAGCGCTAGACGTAGGAGCCTTTGAAAGGAGGCTGCGTCATGAAGGTTACGAATCGCTTAACCCATATCGCAACGAAGGTTAACTTTGAAGCAGCAATGACCGAGGACCAGCTGAAGGCTGCGTTCGAGGCAAAGGGCATCGCCGGGTTCCCTGCAATGCTCGACATCAAAGAGCGCACGGAGGAGCATGTCCAGTTCATCGCGCTTGATGACCTGCTGGCGTTTGCCAAAGCTTCCGGTGTTGCCGCCGTCACGTATGATGTCACGTATTTCCCGCACGCTGATCAGGGTGAAGTTGAGCGCCAGCTCAAGCAGCTCGGTCACGACCTGGAAATCAGCGCTGAAGTCATTAAGGACGTGTGCGCAACCGAGATTCAGGAGTACCTGGATCTTGATGCCAAGCGTGATGTGGCGGTTCCCGTCCATAGCATCGTCGAGTGCTATGTCAACGGTACGGCTTTCGCGTGGTATGGCCTGAACGACTATCCTCGCCTGAAGGGTGTTGTGCTCCAGAAGCTCGCCCGTGGCGGCCAGAAGGCAAAGCATGACTTCATCATGCGCGCCAGCCGTGCTCAGGTCGACCTGATGGACGAGGACGATATTCCCACGGACGTTGTTCTGCGGTAATAGCTAAATATGGTGGACTGTGCTTATATAAGGGAAGGTGCAGTCCACCATTTTTTTATCGGTAGCGGAACGTAAGTCATGAGGGATAGCGTTTCGCCTGATGAGGGTCCCTATGAAACGGCGAAATCATAGGAGGGGAGCCCTCGAAGAGGAGATTGTGATGGGGATATTCAATACTATTGGATTGGGTTCGTGCTCGAGCGATCTGAAATGGTTCCAGGGTGATTTCCATGAAAGATAACGCTCGTTTCGACGCGGAAAAGAGCAAGACCGTACGTAAGGTGGCAACGGCGTCCTTTTTCTGCAACTTCATTGAATGGTTCGACTATGCCACGTATTCGTACTTCGCGGTTGTTATCGCGCAAGTGTTCTTTCCGAACGACGATCCTGCGTTAGCGTTGATTCAAACGTTTGCAGTGTTCGCTTTGTCGTTCTTGCTTCGTCCTATCGGTGCCATTTTCTGGGGCAACATGGGCGACAAGAAGGGCCGCAAATGGTCTCTGACCGTTTCGGTCTTCATGATGGCCGGTGCCACGTTCTGCATCGGCTTGCTTCCCGGGTATGCTGCCTT
>CAKUJT010000076.1 GCA_934661765.1 uncultured Senegalimassilia sp. | reverse complement strand
ATTATACCTTGTCGGGGGGCGAAAAGTCCGTTTCCGCGCAAGAAGCATCCTATGATTTGACCAAAATCGCAGACGGCGAATACCAGGGCAAAGCCGTAGCTGACTCCAGCGATCCCCTGAACAAGGGCGACGAGTGGAACGCCGAGAGATACGACGTCTCGGTCACGGTAACCGTTGCAGGCTCCAAGATCACGAAAGTCGAGGTTGCGGACTACAGCGCTCTTGGAGACGACGACTGGGATCGCATGGACAAGGCCGTGAACGGCTACAAGCAAAAGGGAACTGTCCATGAGGGCGTTGTCAGCCAGATCGAAAACGCCGGCAACACCAGCAACATCGATGCCGTTACCACGGCGACTATCTCCTCGAACGCCATCAAGACCGCGGTCGATAACGCGCTGCAGACAGCCTACGACGAGCAGAACGCGAAGCCGGTCGAAAGCGAGTACACCTACGGCTACGCAGGCTTGACCTGGGCTGAGTATTGGGCAGCCGAAGGAGTTCAAGCGGCAGGGTCTACGGCGTCTTCCAGCGACCTTGACTCTCGCAGCGAGGCCGACAAGGGCGCGTTCGATGCCGTTACCCGTGCAACCTTTAACCACGGCCTGCATCGCGGCAGCTACCAATGCACCGACGTGATCAAGACTGCCGAGGGCAAGGATATCTACCCCTCGTACTATCCCGACAGCAAGTCCTTCGTCGATGTTGGCGGCAATACCTTCTCCATCGATAGCAAGGCTAAGACCGTGACGGCGGCCGACGGCACGGTGTATACCATGACGGGCCACGAGGTTACGGGTCTCAAGTACGTTCCCGTCAAAATCAAGACTAGCGACCTCGAGGCCTTTAAGGCGAGCCACGGCTTCGTTGCCAATGGCGAGACGCTGGCCGGCGGCTATGGCGAGCAAAACCTCCAGGCCTACTCCGGCCTGGTCGCTGCCGTCGACGCCGACACCAACGGCCTTAAGACCGCGACGAACGACAACGGCACCTTCAGCTTCTCGGCTGCCGCCACCGGCACCGACTCGGGCATTCAGGGCCAGGAGCTCAAGACCGCCACGGGCATCGAGCCCACCGTCAAGGACGCGAGCGGCTCCTACGGCGAGTTCCTGCGCGTGGACCTTAACGGCGACTACGGCGACCTGGGTGCCAACATGCAAAGCGTCACTTGGACCTACTACGGCGACGACGCGACCTACACCAACGCCCTTGCCACCTATGGCACCAAGTTTGCCGCCGACAACTGGATGCACAAGTCCATGGGCATTCAGCTGGGCCTCACCAAGTCCGAGCGCTGCCAGCTGCCTGAGGGCACCAACGGCACCGGCTACTGGAAGCTCACCGTCCATGCCCTGGGCTACAACGATTACACCTACACCTTCCAGGCGACCGACGACAACATCGTCGGCGCAAAGGAGCCTGTGACCGAGGCGACGAAGGCGCAACTGCAAAGCCTATACGACAAGGCCGCCGCCCTCGATAAATCCAAGTATACCGAGGATTCCTGGACTGCTTCGTCCATCGAGACGGAGACCGCTGAAACCAAGGACCTGCTGGACAAGAAGAACCTTGGCGAAGCCGAAGCCGCCGAGCAGATCACGCACCTCCAAGGTGCACTTGACGCGCTGGTCAGCCTGTATCCCGAGGCTGGCTCGTACGTACTCATGAACATCCCGTACAGCGACTTCTATGCTGCAGAGCAGAACAACTCCGGCACGGACGTGGTGACGTCCGCCACCAAGCAGAAGACGCTGGCCGGTTCGCTGGTTTCCGGCTCTTATCACGTGAACGCCGACGGCAGCGACATCACGGGCGCTACGTTCGCCGTCAAGGTCGGCTCCGACAACATCGATTGGTCCAAGTTCAAACGCGTGACGGATTCCGACTCCGTCGACATCACCACTTCCATCAAGGGCAAGACGTCCACCACGACCTATTCCGGTCGCGACGCCCTGTTCCAGGCGCCGAGCTACTCATACTACGTGCTGCCCAAGGGTGAGACGCCGGCCAATTACAAGGAAGTCACGGTTGACGAGTCCGGCAACCTGAAGTTCAGCGCGGTCGAAGGCAAGGAAGCCGTCGCTCTGTCCGACGTCACCGCCGAGTTCACCACCAACAGCAAGTACGGCGATTACGAGATCGACTTCAACAACCTGCGCGAGCAGATGCTTGACGCCGACGGCAACCAGGCGATCGTGTACGGCGCCGTGGTGAACGCCGCCGATGCAGACGGCACCGTTGAGGGCTATGGCATGCGCGCCCTGGAGAACATCTGGAAGGGCAAGGAGCTCGCTTGGAGCTGCGGCTTCGTGACCGAGGCGCACGGCAGCCCGCTGAGCTCGACGTACTACAAGTCGATGATGGGCAAGACCATCAAGAGCGTGACGTTCTACACCTCCACCGGCACCTACACCGTGGCGATGGACCAGTACGTCCCGGTCAAGGTTTCCGCAGATGAAGGCGCTATCTCCATCCAGGAAAGCGTTTCGCTCGACGATACCTCCCTCGTTGGCATGAACCCGACGCTGCCCGAAGGGTTCGCCGCGCAGTACAGCATCGAGGGCTGGAACGGCGATGTCGAGGTGTCGAACCCCTCTTCGGGGCCGTACGCTTCCGTTGTCAAGATCCCGACCGGCACGCAGCCTGGCAGCTACACGATCGTTGCCACCGACAAGAGCGGCAAGTACGCGCCCTTGAGCGCAACGTTCACGTTGACGACGGCGAAGAACGCTGCCGCGTTCGACGCTTCCAGCTTGAAGCTGACCGCCGCCGAGGGCACGACCGAGAACGACCTTGCGAACTATCTGGGCAACATCTCCCAGGTGACGGTGAACAACGTGGTGTACAACGCGCAGGGCAAGGGCGCCGTGAAGATCATCAACGAGGACGGCTCCCTGAACCTTGCCGCCGCGAACAAGGATGGCTCCTTGGTGTTCGCCGCGAACGGCGCGTACGAGGTCGAAGTCGTCGCTGCAGGCTACAGCAGCAACCTGCAGTTCACATATGCCAAGGTTGCCGACAAAGCTGCGCTTGAGAGCGCCATCCAGTCAGCCCTGAAGCTCGACAACGGCGAGAACGCCTACACCGCAAGCAGCTGGTCTGCCTTCCAGACGGCGCTCAAGGATGCTCAAGGCGTGAACGAATCCGTTTCCGCCACCGACGAGGAAGTCGCCAACGCGCTTTCCGCCCTGCAGAGCGCCCAGGCTGCGCTTGCCGCAACCCCCACGGCCGACCAGCTTGCCGACCTGCGCGCGGAGATCGAGGCCGGCTCCAATCTGAAGGAATCCGACTACACGTCCGAAAGCTGGGCTGCGTATCAGCAGGCCGTGAAGGCCGCGGAGGCGCTCTTCGGCGATGAGGATGCATCCGCCGCCGACGTCGAGTCCGCTACGGCCGCCGTGAAGCAGGCCCGCGAGCAGCTGGCCAAGCCGACCGTCGAGAACCCGCCTGCCGGCAGCACCGGAACGGATAACTCCGGCAACGGCAACGGCGCGGGTAGCGGCAACGGTAGCGGAGCCGGCACCGGGACCGGGACGGACGGCGCCGGTAGCGGAGCTGGCACCGGGACTGGCAACGGCGCGGCAGCGAGCGCGACCGGCACGGGCGCCGCTTCCGGCCTTGCCACCACGGGCGACGTCGCCCCGGTAGCGGCAACGGGTGCGGCCGCCATCGGCACGGCCGCACTGGCCGCGGTGGCGCGCTTCATGCGCCGCCGCACGCGGGAGTAGGTTCCGCACAACATGAAAGCGCAGGTGGCGGAGATGCATTCGCCACCTGCGCCAAAGCGATGCATTGCAGCTTATGGCGGAGCCCAGGCTCCGCCATAAGGCCGTTTGAAGGAGAAGCGAAGACCGTGACGGATCGAAAGACCGAAGAACACGCCGAGGCGGAGACGCCCGGCGCAACGCCGGGAAACAAAGAGAAGGGGACGGGCAAGCACGCAGCGTTGCCGCGAAAGGCGGCCACGGCGGGCCTGTTGATGCCGTCGGTGCTGACGGGCGTGGCCGTTGCGCTGGTCGTGGCGCAATACCAGCCGCTCGTGTTCAACCCCGACGCATACGCATCGACCGAGCAGGCCACAGCCGAGATCAAGCCCGTCGAGGTGACGGCGGAACGCCAGGATGCGCAGCCCGCCACCGACGCGAACTATAGCGCGGCGGACTACGGAATCGATGCCTCCAATCTGAAGGACGGCACGTACACCGGCTCCGGCCAGGGATTCAAAAGCACCATCACGGTGGCGGTGACCATCAGCGGCGGGAAGATCGTCGCAATCGAAATAGTGTCCGCGGGCGACGATGAGCCGTATTTCAGCAATGCGAAAGGGCTGATAAGCTCGGTCATCGCAGCGCAATCGACGTCGGTGGACACCATTTCAGGGGCAACCTACTCTTCAAAGGGCATCCTTGTCGCCATCAAGAACGCCCTTGAAAAGGCCGCGGGCGGGGCGGGATCGGACACGGGCGCCTCATCCGCGCCGGCATCCTCCGCCTCGGGCAAAAACCACGCAACGTTGAACCCGACCCAAGTGCCAGCGGGTGGCTACGCCGATGGCACCTACTACGGCGAGGGAGAAGGCTACAAAAGCACCATTCGCGTGGCCGTGACCATCGCGGAAGGGAAGATTTCCAAGATAAACGTCCTCTCCCAAGACGACGATGCCGCATATTTCAACCGCGCGAAATCGCTGATCGCAACCGTCGTCGACAAGCAAACGACGGCGGTCGACACGGTATCGGGCGCGACGTTCTCCTCGGAAGGCATCTTGGCCGCCGTCGAGGACGCCCTGCGCCAAGCAGCGGTCAAAAGCGGCGGCGACACCGCAACGGATAAACCCGCCGGCGATTCCGGCAACACGGGAAGCGGCGACTCGCCGAGCAAGCCCGACGTCGACGAGCCTTCGCAAGGCGGGCAAACCGAGACCCGCTACCTTGACGGAGACTACACCGTGTACGTGAAGTGCGAGAACGCCGAGGACCCCGACGCGTTCGAGCCGTATTACCTGGCCATGACCGTTACGGTCGAAAACGGCAAGGCATCTGCGATCAAGGACATGCACGGCACGAACAAGGCGACCGACGCGGACGCGGTGCTCGGAGACTACGACGAATCGAACGATGCGTATCTTGAATGGGCGGCGTTCGGACGCGTCGTTCGCGGCAAGGAGTACGTCGGCGTGGTCAAGCAGCTGATCGACTTGCACACGAACCCGAGCAACGTGGACGTCGTGTCCCGCTCCACCTATTCCTCGAAGGCCATCGTGAAGGCATACGAAAAGGCGCTCGAGCTGGCCAATGAGGCCTATAAGAAGGCGAATCCGTCAAACGACGCCGGCGGCTCGGGCGCTGCGTCCGAGAAGGACAATGCGGGGAGCACCTCGAACAGCGAAGGCGGGGCCGACCGTGCTTAACCTTCTTATGCGCAAGCGAAACCTCATAGCGAAAACCGCCAACGTTGCGATTATCGGAACGTTGGCGGTCGGCTTCAGTCTGTGGGCCGCCGACGCCAACGCCGCTGATGCCATGGTGCAAAAGCAAATCCAAGAGGCCGAGCGCGCGGCAACCCGCGGGCCGTATGCCGTCGACGGCGTGTTCACGGGCACCGCCCAAGGATACGGTGGACCGGTGACCACGCAGGTCACCGTGAAAGATGGCTACATCGACGCCGTTCAGGTCGTGGACGCCCCCAACGAGGACGGCCCCTACCTGGAACAGGCCGTCAAGCTCATCGGCGACATGCTCGCCAAGCAAACGCCGAACGTGGACACGGTATCGGGCGCCACGTTCTCGTCGGCCGGCATCATCAACGGCGCGGTTCAGGCGCTTGAAGCAAGCAACTCCGGCCAGACAGGCGCCACGACATCGGCAGAGGACGGCGAATAGCATGGCGAAGATCAAGACGAAGGCCCTGGCGCGCCATCGCCGCCTCATCCTGGATCGCGGGGTGCGCTGGGCGGTGCAGATCGCGTTCTTCATAGCGTTCCCCGCCGTGTTCAGCGCAGCGTTCAACGGCGTGAAATACGCATTTACCCAGATCGGCGCCATGCAGCCGATCGAGCTGAGCGCTTTTATCGTCACGTTGGCGGCGGTTCTGGCATTCACCGTGGTGTTCGGCCGCTTCTTCTGCGGCTACGCCTGCGCGTTCGGAACGCTGGGCGATGCCCTGTTCGCCCTGTTCTCCCCCGTGCGCAAGAAGCTGGGAATCGGCGTCAGGAAACCGATTCTGCCCCCGAAGCTGCAACGCGCGCTGCAGCTGCTGAAATACCTGGTGTTGGTCGTCATCTGCGGGCTGTGCGTCGCGGGCTCGTGGTCGAGCGTCTCGGGGTACAGCCCCTGGACGGCGTTCGCGGGCATCATCGCCGGCAACGTCGACGGCGTTGCGGCGGGCGCGTTCGCCATCCTCGGCGCCATCGCGCTCGGCATGCTGTTCGTGGAGCGCTTCTTCTGCCAGTTCCTCTGCCCGCTCGGCGCGGTGTTCAGCCTGCTGCCGGTGCTCCCCCTCTCCGCTTTCCGCCGCGATACCGCGCGCTGCGCGAAGGGGTGCGGGCTGTGCAAGCGTTCGTGCCCGGTATCGGTGCACCCCGATCCCGATGCGCTTGCCGCGGGCGAGTGCATCTCGTGCGGCCGATGCGCCGACGGATGCCCCCTGGAGAACGTGGCGGTGCTGCGCGTGCCCAACCCGAGCGCTTCGGCGACATCGAACCTGGCGGAGGCCCCTGGCGCTAAAAAGGCCCAGGTCAAGGAATATCTCGTGCGTCTACGAGGCACCGAGGTCCCCTTGGTGCTGATCAAGGCGGCAGCGCTTTTCGCGTTGTGTTGGTTGTTCATATAGGAAACGAAAAGGATTTGGTCGATGGAGAACGGAATGCTCTCGCGCCGAAGGTTTCTCATGCTCGCGGCTGGCTCGGTTTGCGCAATGGCCATGCCCGCATGGCTGACAGGCTGCTCGGCGGGGCAAAACGACGGGAACGACGGCGCGGCCGCAGACGACAACGCCGATAGCGCAGCTTACGAGGTCCAATCCCTCACGCTGTTCCTATTCGACACCGTCATCCAAATCAGCGCGCTGTGCGAACCCGAGCTGATGGACCGCATCTCCGAGCGCTGCCAATTCTTCGAAGACCGCTTCTCGCGCACGAAGGAAGGCAGCGACATCTGGAACATCAACCAAGCGCACGGTGCGCCGGTGGAGGTCTCCGAGGAAACGGCGCGGTGCATCGAGGCATCGCTTGCGTATTCCGAAGCTTCGGGCGGCCTGTTCGACATCAGCATCGGCGCCGTTTCCAGCCTCTGGGATTTCGTCGAGGGCATCAAACCCGACGACGACGCGATCAAGGAAGCGGTCAAGCACGTCGACTATCGCGCGATCTCGGTCGACGGCACCACGGTGACGCTCTCCGACCCCGATGCGATGCTCGACCTTGGTGGCATCGCAAAGGGATTCATCACCGATGATCTGGTCTCCATGTTGCGGGAAGCAGGCTGCAAAAGCGCCATGCTCTCCCTGGGAGGCAATGTCTACGTGCTGGGGGAAAGCTTCCGCGGCGATGACTGGAACGTTGGCGTGCAAGACCCCAACGGCACGGCGAATGACGTGATCGCAAGCATTCCGGCACGCGATAAATCCCTGGTCACAAGCGGGCTATACGAGCGCAGCTTCACCGTTGGCGACGTGCTGTACTACCACATCCTCGACCCACGAACGGGGTATCCGGTAAAGACGGACCTGGCAAGCGCCTCGATCGTGTCCGACAGCTCCACCGATGGCGATGCGTATTCCACCACGCTGTTTTTAATGGGACACGACAAGGCCATGGAGCTGCTGAACTCCGACGAGCGCTTCAGCGGCCTGCTGGTGGATATGGACGATACGGCCACGGCGTCGGACGGCTCCGGGTTCACACTCCTGAACGAATAGAAAGGGACCGATGCGACATGACGACCGCTCAGAAGAAAGCATACAGGCGAATGAGGCTCAATATCATTGCGGTGTTGGTCATCGTAGCGGTTGCGTTGGCCACCGCTGCCGCCGCCAACGCGCTCGGCAGCGCGGTCGACGCGCGGACCGCCGTCATCCAAGATGCGGACGGCAACACCTTCACGATGCCGCTTTCCCAGGATGACGTCCTTACCGTGACTTCGAGCGCCGGCACGAACGTGATCGAGGTGCAAGCGGGCAAGGTGCGCGTGAGCGAGGCCGACTGTCCCAACCAAGACTGCGTCGAGCAGGGCTGGATCTCGAAGGCGGGCCAGCAGATCGTATGCCTTCCGCATAAGCTTGTCGTGAACATAACGGACGAGGACGCCGCATCGGCCTACGATGTCGTCGGGCAATAGCGGGTCGGACGCTTCATCATGGCCGTAAATCCGCGAATCGTCGCCACGCGGCGCCTTGCGCGCATCTCGCTTTTGAGCGCGCTCGCGCTTGTCCTGAGCTATATCGAGACGATGATCCCGCTCCCCGTGGCGCTGCCGGGCGTGAAGCTCGGCCTGGCGAACGTGGCGGTAGTCGTGGCGCTCCTTGGGCTCGATATGCGCGCCGCGGCCGCGGTCGCGGCGGTGAAGGTGTTGGCGTCGGGTTTCCTGTTCGGCTCGCCGATGATGCTCATGTACAGCCTGGGCGGCACGGCGCTCGCATTCGCAGGGAGCGTGGCGGTGTCCCGCATCCCCGGCTTAGGCGCGGTGGCGACGTGCATGGTGGCGGCGATTTTGCATAATGCGGGCCAAATCGCGGTCGCCGCCCTGCTGCTGGGAACGCCATCGGTCCTGCTGAGCTTGCCGCCGCTCGCCTTAGCGGCATGCGCAACGGGCTTCGTCACGGGCGCCGTTGCGGCGGGCGTGCTGGCGTCGCAGCCCGACAGCCCATATGCAGCCGAAAGCATCGAGATCCCACGTCCCCGCATGAAAAGGCGGGCGCCTTCGAACGGGAACGGCTTCAGGCCGCTTGGCGCCGACGTTGCGACGTTCGGGGCCTATCGCCCCGGAACGGCAATCGCTCACAAGCTGGATCCGCGTGCGAAGATCGTCTTCGCGGTGCTGTTCATCGAGACGGCGTTCGTCGCGCAAGGCGCGCCGGCGCTGCTGATCTTGCTTGCAGCCGCCATGGCCGTGCAGGCGGCCTCCGGCTCGAGCGCGCATGCGGCGCTGCGCTCCTTAAAGCCGTTCGCATGGCTTATCGTCTTCGTCCTGGTGTTCGATACGCTGTTCGTGAACTCGGGCGACGTCATCTGGCGCGCAGGCCCGGCAACGATCACCACGGGCGGGGCATCATGCGCGATCGAGAACGTGCTGCGCTTCGTCTGCGTGCTGCTAGGCACGTCGGCGCTCATGACCACCACGTCGCCGACGCAGCTCACCGACGGATTCTCGCTGATACTGCGTCCCCTGGACCGCTTCGGCGTACGGACAGCGTCCGCCGGCTTGGCCATGAGCATGACGTTGCGCTTCATCCCCACGCTGACGAAGGAGTTCAACAAGGTGTGCGTCGCCCAGATGTCGCGCGGCGCCGATTTCGCAAACGGCGGCGTGCTGCAACGCGCCCTTGCGCTCGTATCCGCCCTCGTCCCCATGTTCGCCGGCGCTCTGCGCCGCTCGGAATCGCTCGCGTATGCAATCGAAGCGCGTGCGTTCGGGGCCGTCGGCGCTTCGCGGACCTGCCTGCGCAGCTACCGCCTTCGAGGCATCGACTGGGCGGCCCTTGCGCTGGTGGCGGCGCTCCTTTTCATCGAGCTGGCGTTGCGATGATCGGCGCGGTCAGTTTCTGCGAAACCGGCGCGGCCGGCCCCAAACGAAGGAGCAGGAGCCGGCGCGGTTGATGCGAGGTTGACGCGAGGGAGATGCGAAGCCGTTCTGTTGAAGTCCGGGCTTTCCGGTTCGGAACCGCTGCATTTGGCGCGAAGGGGGTGCCGGGGAAACGCATCAGGAACGCATGCCCAGGGGCGGACCGCCGCGTTTGCCGCAAGCGGGACAGCCTTATGCCTGCTTGTCCGTCTTCACTATGAAGCCGAAGTAGATGATGTGGCCGAGCCACACCGCCGCCAGGATGATCCGTCCAACGGGGACGCGGCCCATCAGGGCGAAGCCGATGGCCAGCAGCACCGTCACCGGAATCAGGATGGCAAGCTTCGCACGCAGCGTCATGGAGCGCTTGGTCACGTAGCCCTCCAGCACCTGCTTGTACACCTTCGTGCCCTTGAACCAATCGTTCAAACGCGTGGAGCTGCGGGCGAAGCAGAAGGCCGCGACCAGGATAAATGGCGTGGTGGGCAGGATCGGCAGCACCACGCCGGCCATCCCCAACGCGAAGCACAGGAAGCCGCCAACGGCCCAGAAGGTTTGGCTGACACGGTGGCTACCGCCCGAGCATGCCGTTTCCGCCGATCGGACGGCATCGGCATATGCCGGGCCGGAAGACGCCGCCTGCTCGTTCACGTCTCACGCTCGCTAACTGTTTCTAATCGCTAACAAATTCTGAGAAGTTTACCACGGGTTCTTCAGTGAGGCAACCAAGGCGAACTCTTTGGCGCCAGCTGTCTCCTATTATCGCCAGCGGCCGCCTTGAGCTATTCGGGCCACTCACCAGGCATCACGGCAAAACCCCGATCGAGCACGGATCAACGGCTTCGCTTTAAGGCAGACTGCGTCGTTTTGCCCGGCCCCGGCAACCGTGTCCCATGATGGCCACATTGAAGTTATCCGCGGCTACCCGTGTGGCGGTTGTGCGGAGCCGGGCGCTTGCGGGCGATTGACGCTTGCGCTCGGGCGGAGGGCCGGGTATTCTATAGCTATTGAGATTGATTCTCATTAACGATTCCAACAGGAACCACTACTTCAGACGAGAAGGAGTATCACCATGAATAAGCGCACCGAGCTGCCCACCGCAGAGAATTCC
>CAKUJT010000075.1 GCA_934661765.1 uncultured Senegalimassilia sp. | reverse complement strand
TCGAAGTAAGCCTTCAATCTGTCGATAACAATTTTCTTTTTAGCAGCTCTGTTACCACCACCGAATCTGCTGACTGGTGGTAAGATCTTATCGATATCAGTTCCTACCGTCTTAACTTCGCCCTCACGGAATGCATTCTCAAGGAACAAACGAGTCTCAACTGGTTTTAATCTTTCTTCTTCGATAATAACAACTAATTCCTGTTCTCGCATCTCTACAACATAATCATGCCACTCATACATAATATCATCTACATCGTTTATTCCATTGATAAAAGCATTTATTAATTCCTTCTTGCTTCGAAGTTCTGGGCTTGCATCAATAGCTTTACGAATTGTAATAAGAACTTCCTTGTCTTCGCAGTGATCATCATGATATTTTTTTACAAGCATGAGGATATAATCAATGTTGATTTCAACCTGTTTGATTAACTCTACCTCGAATACTACATCATCTGCAATATCCGAAAGTTCGCCTTTTTCTCTCTTTCGTTTCCACTCATCTCTCAAGTCCTGATATCTTCCTAGATAATCCTGTAAATCTCTTTCAGTAATAAGTTCCTTCTCCTTAAAATCATCAAATGCAACCAGTAGATTTCTCATACGAAGAATAGCACCAAATAGTGATATGAAGTCCTTCTGGTTCTTCTCACCAATAATCTGAGTTTCCGTAAGTGGAAACTTATTTGTTAAATCCTCAACCATTTCCTTGTAGCCCGGCATTGGAGTTCCATCTATAGACTCATACCCATAGAAATAATCCTTGAAGCTGTGTAAAAGAATTACACCTCCAGACTCTGGATCTCCAAAACGAGAAATGGCGCTATCCACTCGTTTCTGCAAATTTCTAAAGCATACAATATTACCAAAGGTCTTAATACTATTAAGAATACGATTTGTTCTACTAAATGCCTGAATCAATCCATGCATCTTAAGATTCTTATCAACCCATAAGGTATTAAGTGTTGTGGCATCAAAACCAGTAAGGAACATATTTACAACAATAAGCATATCCAGCTCTTTATTCTTCATTCGAAGAGATACATCCTTATAGTAGTTTTGAAACTTGTCAGAAGAAGTATCATAATTTGTATGGAACATTAGATTATAATCTTTTATTGCTCCATCCAAGAAATCTCTTGCCGTCTGATCAAGTGCTGATGTATCTTCTGGATTTTCCTCGTCAAGGATACCATCTGGTTCTTCTTCATTTGCTCCATAGCTGTAAATCACTGCAAACTTGATAGCTTTGGTAGGATCCTTTTTAATTTGATTACGAAATTCTTCGTAATATGCCTTTGCCATATGAACAGAGGAAACGGCAAAAATAGAATTGAATCCGCTCACTCTCTGCTTTTGCTTTATTTCCTCCACTTTACCTCTATCAGCAGATGCAACTTCCGAAATATTTGTTAATGCATTATAAACATACGTCTTATCACCACGATATGTCTTTTGATCGAAATGCTCTAAAATATACCTTGTAATTTTCTCGACTCTCAACGGGTCTTCAAATACTTTTTTTCTGTCAATATCAAGAACCATCTCATCATCAATATCTGGCTCTGCCTTCATAGTTTGATGATATTCTACTTTAAAAGGAAGTACATTCTTGTCATTAATAGCATCAACAATTGTATATGTATGAAGTTCATCTCCAAACACCTGCTTGGTGGTCGCAAGTTTAGGATTACTGTTCGAACTCATATTGTCGGTAGAAATAGGTGTTCCCGTAAATCCAAATATATAATATTTTCTAAAGTTCGCTACAATAGCCGCATGCATATCACCAAACTGACTACGATGACACTCATCAAAGATAATTACAACCTGCTTATTGTATACAGGATGTTCCTTAAACTTCTTAATAAACGATGAAAGTTTCTGAATTGTAGTAATAATAATCTTCTCTTTTGTTCCTCTAAGTTGTCTTTCCAAAATAGCTGTTGATGAATTACTATTTGCAGCACCTTTCTCAAATCTGTCATACTCCTTCATAGTCTGGTAATCCAAATCCTTACGATCTACCACAAACAAAACCTTATCAATGTAGGACAGGCTTGATGCAAGTCTTGCTGTTTTAAAGGATGTCAGAGTCTTACCAGATCCAGTTGTATGCCAAATATAACCACCTGCAGCGATATCTCCTTGCTTATGATAGTTATGTGCAATTTCAATCCTGTTAATAATTCTCTCTGTTGCTGTAATCTGATATGGTCTCATGACCATCAGCATATTCTCAGAAGTAAATATGCAATATTTTATCAGAATATTCAGGATAGTGTTCTTCGCAAAGAATGTCTTTGTAAAATCAATCAAATCTGGAATAACTCTATTTTTTGCATCAGCCCAGAAGGAAGTAAACTCAAAGCTATTGCTTGTCTTTCCCTTCTTTGTCTTGGCTGCCTCTGCATCCTTAATAGCGTTATATCTGGTACTGTTTGAATAATATTTCGTATTGGTTCCATTGGAAATAACATAAATCTGGACATACTCAAACAAACCATAACCAGCACTGAAAGAATCTCTCTCATATCTGTTGATCTGATTAAAGGCTTCACGAATAGCCACACCTCTTCGTTTTAACTCAATATGTACCATCGGGAAGCCATTCACCAAAACAGTCACATCATAACGATTGTCATGACGTGCTCCCTGATCAGTGGTAACTACGTACTGATTGATGACCTGAAGCTTATTATTGTGAATGTTCTTACGATCAATTAGAGTAATGTTTTTGGTCATGCTGTCATCACGCTTAAGAACCTGAACATTGTCTTCCTGGATTTTACGTGTTTTCTCTACTATGCCATCATTACTATTTGCTATACAGTCCTTAAAAAAGCGTTCCCATTCTGTATCAGAAAATCTATAGTCATTTAATTCTTCTAACTTTTTTTTTAAATTTATTACCATATCTTCTTCTGTATGAATTTGAAGATATTCATATCCCTGCTCGGTAAGTAAACTAATAAACTCTTTTTCCAACTCCGCTTCACTTTGATACGAGTCTGATTTACGCTGAGAGAATTCGTACCTAGCAACAACTGTATTCTCATTTGTCTGCGCCACTATGTTAAAATACGGCATCGCTTAACCTCCTTTCCATCAATTACCAAAAGCTAATAGTTTATCTCTATAATACTCGTACTGCATTCTTCTATAATCTATTTCTGCCGGTAAACCAATTTCCTTGCTATTACACAAAGTATCGAATTGATCAAGTATATCCACTATTCTCTGCTGTTCTTCCATCGAAGGCACTGGCATCAAAGCTCTTCCAAGACCATCTGCTGAAATTGCGCAGATTTTTCCTGAAGATACATATTTCTTTATTTGATTGTGATACATACTCGTTCTCAAATAATAGGATATATATTTGGGATTGATATTATGATGCAAAAAATAACAGGCATCATGTATGGCTACCGGTTCTTCTCCAAGATAGGCAACTCCAACACCTATATCAATATTATTTTCACCGGCTCCAACAATGATGACATCATTCTTTTCAGCATATCTTAATTTTGGTCTTAACTCTTCCCTTACATGTGATTTGGCTTTTTCAGTCCATATTCCATAGTATGTATATAATTCTCCATAATGAATGCACGGAACACCTTCGTCTACGGCATCGGCGTGAACAAATCTTTTTCCCCTTGTTAGTGTACCAGCCTTTGCTAAGGGAATTATTTTAGAACCTTTTTGTTCAAGAGCTATCATTCCTTCATAAGACCCACCAAATAAATAGTCAATATAATATTCGTACTGTTTTTTTCTGAGACATAATTCCTCATTCAAATATTCAATCAAATTCAAAAAAGAATCCAAAATATTCACTATTTCTTTTTGAACTTCAATTGGTGGAACTGGGATTATCACCTTTTCCATAAGCTTTTTAGAAACATTGTATCTTGTTACTCCACTTGCGGTTTTTACAATTTGTTTTCTAACTTCATGAGATCTAAATAAATGTTTTGAAAAATCAGGAAGCATTATAGATGGATCATCAAACTTAAATACAAAACAAAAACTATTCAAAAACAGTTTTTCCTCTGTTTTAAATGTCAATACAGAAGAGTATCCACACTCTTCAGGTGTTTCTGATGATCCTGTGAATATTACATCACCATATTCAAGTGCTCGTTGTTTTTCATTTGGTCCAATTTTAACTGTGTCTTCCACATCTATTTTCAATTCGGGATTAGTAAATACGTTTTTGTATGTAATAAATTTTTCATTCCCATCAATAAAATCGTCTTTAGTTTTTCCTGAAAGTCCACCAAAAAACTTTCCCAAAGAACCTAATGGCAGATATTTTACACCAGTTGGACACATTTCATCTAATAGTGATTCAAATGTCCCCATAATCTATTCCTCCGAAATAATGCTTTTTAACGTATTTCCATCTTTATCCTTCCACACTACCAAGCCATTTGTACTTGCGCCAGTTACAAAATTTGCTGCGGTTGAAGCACTTTTAAATGTAATATCCTTGATTACTTTTCCATCTTTAACCACGCCTTCTCTTGCTACTTCTATTGCCTTCGCTCCACGAAACTTTTCGCTTCGTGTAATTTGGGAAGACACAATGCTTCCTTTTAATACAACAAATTCCTTTTTATCAACATCAAACTTAGCTTCAGCCTTTATCCCGCTTTTTACTCTGTTTAAAAATAATCTCAACTCCATAATTAAATCTCCTTTACTATTTGGGCTATTTTCTCTTTAAGAAGGTCTTCCTTCTTCAATAATACTTCAATTTTTTTATTAACCTCATCTATATTAACCTTTTCCCGAGTATCCTCTGCCTCAACATATGTCGCCACAGAAAGATTATAGTTATTATCTGCAATCTCGCTATAATCTACTATATTGGCAAAATACTCAACTGGCTCCCTTTTTTCATATGTTCCAACAATCTTTTCAACATTATCTTGCGATAATTTATTATTGTTTCCGGACTTTACAAACTCCTTCGAAGCATCTATGAAAAAGAAAGTATTGTCCTTTTTTCCCTTCTTTAACAACATAATACATGTAGCTATAGGTGTTCCAAAAAAAAGATTTTCTGGCAGTAGAATAACTCCATCTACATAATTATTATCCACCATATATTTTCTTATTTTTTGCTCAGCTCCGCCTCTATACATAACCCCCGGGAAGCAAACAATTGCCGCTGTTCCATTAGGTGCTAACCAAGACAAACTATGCATAATAAACGCCAAATCAGCTTTACTCTTAGGGGCAAGGACACCTGCTGGAGCAAATCTTGGGTCATTAATCAGAAGCGGATTATCATCACCTTCCCATTTGATAGAATATGGTGGATTAGAAACAATCAATTCAAATGGTTCATCATCCCAGTGCTGTGGATTAGTAAGCGTATCCTCACATTCAATATCAAATTTATCAAACCCTATGTCATGCAAGAACATATTAATTCTGCATAAGTTATATGTTGTAATATTTATTTCTTGTCCGAAGAATCCAGTTTTAACTGCATCTTTCCCCAGTATCTTTTCTGCTTTAAGCAATAGTGATCCTGAGCCACATGCCGGATCATACACCTTATTTACAGTTTTCTTGCCAATTGTACCTAATCTTGTTAATAACTCAGACACTTCAGCAGGTGTAAAAAATTCACCGCCGGACTTTCCAGCATTTGATGCATACATTGTCATTAAATACTCGTATGCATCTCCAAAAGCATCGATGCCATGTGTCTTCATTGATCCAAGATTCATGTTTGCAATTCCGTCTAAAAGTTTTACAAGTCGTTCATTTCTTTTTGCAACAGTACTTCCCAGCTTATTACTATTCACATCATAATCATCAAACAAACCTTCAAAATTCCCCTCAGATTCGCTTCCTTTTGCCGATTCTTCTATATTATGGAATACCTTTTCAAGAGTTTCATTTAAGTTATGATTATTTGCAGCCTTTGCTCTTACATTGCAAAACAACTCACTCGGAAGGATAAAAAATCCCTTTTCTTCTACCAATCCGTCCCTAGCCTCTTCAGCTTCTGTGTCACTTATTTTTGAGTAATCAAACCCTATATTACCCGCATCTATTTCCCCTTGATTGACATATAAAGTTAGATTTTCGGATATGTATCTATAGAACATTGTTCCAAGAACATAATTCTTAAAATCCCATCCATCTACAGCTCCACGCAATTCATCTGCAATCGCCCAAATAGCACGATGCAGCTCATCTCTTTCCTGTTCTTTTTTTGTATCAACCATCTTGATTTCCTCCATTGATTTTTCTATTTATCTGCATCGGCACTCTGACCACTTTCAACCCAAACATCCACTTCTGAAAGCTTAAATTTATATTGTCTACCCACTTTGTAAAATGGAATAGTACCCTTTTTTATGTATGACCGAATAGTGTCTTTACTTACACCAAGATGATTGGCAATCTCCTCAAGGCTATACCATCTTTCAACTTCTTCCATTATAACAACCTCCTAGTACAATAATCCGGACACCTACATTTGCCCATTTCTATGCAGCTCTATTTTCAGTCGTTTATAGAACTGCTTTACTCTTTTGAACATGTCATACGTAGTCTTACTATTATCAATGACGTTTAACATCAGATCCTTATATTCTTCCGGCTCTGTACTAATGAAATACGTATCAATAGTAAGTTCTGAGCCAAACTGTATAAGCTGATTATCCGTTCCCACATAATATCCAACGGAATTCCCTTTGCTTTGCTCTAAATTATAATAGCTATAAACCTCAACCGGCTTGCAATCAATCAGCAACCTCTTTTCTTCCTCAAGTTCTGCATCTCGACCAATCAATACACCTGATATCTGGGTATCTTCTGAAATACTAACCTTCTTTATGCTTCCCTCTTTTGGAACATTATCCTTTGCATAAAGGCAATATGGAAATTCATGGTTCACTCCCATACATTTCATAACATAATTTAGAAGAACTGTTTTCGGATGATTCTCCACCTGTGGATATAGAAGTTCTGTTGCCCCGGATGATAGCAAGTACATGGCTTTTACCACTTCATCCACGTTTACTACATTGATTTCGTTAAAGCACGTTTTTATAAAGTTGATGAATCCGGTCTCATCATTTCCCTTGCAGATAGCATCAAGAAACGGCATTAGCACATATGTCTTGAACTTAAGCTCTGCTGATTTACTGAGCATATCCAATGCATCAAATCGGAGAAGCTTTGAATATGGTGTCTTCTTAAGAGACTCCGTCAATTCCTGAATATCTTCTATCTCTGCGCTTCTGTAATACTCTGCAAACAAGTATTCCTGAAATCCCGGATCAATGTAAAAGATATCATATTCTTTCTCGTACATCATGCATGCCGTAGAGCAAACATCATGCTTGAAATTCGTAAGATTCATCTTATGCGGATTCTCAAAGCCTTTATGGGATTTAAGCTTATTAAAGTATTCCTCAAATGATGGAGAATCTAATTGCAGAACACCATCCTTATAAGTTATTCCACAAAATTCCTTAAACACCTTTGAGAACTGATCTGCATTATCAACGCTCATAAATACTCTGTCATAAGGTTTCTTGTTATCATCATGCCCTGACAAAAGTGCTTCGTAAGTCGATTTATAGAAAAGCAAATGATCAGAATGAAATCTCTTATATGTCGGATATTTCATTGTCACATAAGTAAGCAACAAGGGATGCGATGCAAATACACCGTCCTTCTTCAAAAATCCATTATTTATGTATTCAATGACCGTTTCCTTCTCATCTGTTTGTCCTTGATATTTAAGAATCATATCTATCAGCTTTAAGGACTGATCATTGTCAAATGGCCATACATAAAGCTTTATGTAATTGTGCAATCCGGTCAGGTACTCATTCCCTCTGGATGTAATAACCACCTGCACTTTGTCATATGTGTCTGTAAAGCTCTCCAACTTAAGCAAGAAAGAATCAACATCTGACGGATCTATTTCATCAAATCCATCCAGCAACAACTGGCATCTTCCACTTCGGAACAGTTGCTTAGCAGCATCCTCAGTGAACTTTTCATCCTTTGAATGAACTGAATTAACAATAAACTGAATCAGCTCATCTCCCTGTGTAAAATATCTCAGTTCCAGGAATATTGGCAGCACTCCTGTTTTAGAATAATCCGCTGCCGCCTTTAAGAATAGGTACTGTAGCATCAGCGACTTACCGCAGCCACCACTTCCTATCAGAATTGTCTTGAGGTTATCGTAACCTCTTTTTTTCATGTATATATTTCTGATTGAAGCAAGACTTGGATCATCCAGATATTCGCATTTAATTTTTTTCTTGTCTGCGAACACCCTCTCCTTTTCTCCAATCGTGTTACATACGAAGAACTTTTCAAGCGGCACCTCATCGCCTCCAATCAGCTTCATGACATTATATCTCTGTGAAGCCTTGTGCACATAATCCATAAAATCTGCCTTTATATTTCCAGACAGATAGATTTCTGCCACTATATCATCTGATTTTCCTTTTCCATCAATGATCGCCTTGAACTGCTGTGCAATCGCTGTGCAGAGTAATTCCTTGTTTATTTCTCCATCCGCACTATCCACTCTCAGATTCACAAGCAGTTCCGGAATCTTTGCATCTACAATTTCTACTTTCAAAGCCTCTACAAGAGTACTCTCTTCAAAATCAATCGCCATATTAGACCAATGATTTCTTGGTGATGAATTGCCCTGATACCACTTGTCATAACTAAACTGATCCGATGGTAATTTATCTCTGTATTCTTTTGTCTTTAACACCGTCTCTGCAAAGAACTTTGGTATAGCCCATGTAGTCGTGTGAGACATCAGTGCGCTATCATTTTCGCCTATATGAAAAGCCCTGAAAAATTCATCAAATTTCACGTGCTTTCCCCCTTTTGTATAACTTTCTATGACTTTCGATAATATTTCCCAAACTTTCTATAACCTTCTATAAATGCTCCTAGTTACATTCCGTGAGAAAAAAATCAGCCTGAAATATAATTGTTAGTGTAAGGAACAGTAATGAACAAACCGTTTTGAACGCTTAGTAATTTCAATTTGTTCATAGTTATTCCCAATCAATTATACCATGCGTGTCAAGAGAACGGATGGTCGATAACAACTGAATAATGCAGTCATCTCACAGCTCCAAAAGGTCATTAGATGACAATATTGGATGCAACAATACATCCGACCACTAAGAGCGAAGGTGGTATATAAACGGACGCTCCCCACATAAAAGATGCTAACTCATGCGCAGGAGAAGGCTCTACCAGCTTTTGTGTGAGGCAACCTATAGTAACCAGCCTTAAGTAGAGCAGCTGGCCATTTGCAAAATAGGAGGATACCCCTATGAATGGCCATCTGATAAGGAACAACAGAATATCGTCATGCGGTTTCCTCCGCGTCAATCATTGGAGGAAACACAATGGCGAACAAAGAAAACACTAATACACACGACAACCACAACTACGACAACCGTCGCAGTTACAGCAACCTCCCACTTAATCCGGGAGAATGCCTCGTCCCAATCCGTGTGGACTGGGAAATGGTGAAACACTTTAATATGTGTCAGGACAACCTTGAGACCTGGCATATCGGACCTAACAAAGTTCTGGTAGCATTTGCTCCTGTAAAAATTGAGGACAAGCCTGCTGCCCTTAAACAGTTCAATGCCGATGTCAGAGAACACTTTGCATCCTTTAAGACAGATGATGTTCTCTCCCTTGACCAGTTTATGGACGAAGCCACATCAGAAGATGGCAAAGGCTTTGAACCTGCATCACCGGAAAATCTTGAAGAAACCGTTATGCTCCGTATGATTATTCAGGATCTCTTAAAAAAGATTCATGAAATCAATCCGAAGTACGGTCGTATTCTCGACCTTATCTGCGAGGATTACACCAAAGGACAGATTCTTGATGAATTAGGTCTTGGAAAATCTCAGGGGTATGCTGACATCAAAGCAGCTCAGACTCTTGCAAAAAAACTCTATTTCGGTGAATAAACTTCCTGCTTAACCCGAAAACAGCGGTATCCTCACTTCGAAGATACCGCTGCCTTTTATGTTATACGCATTTTCGTACATTCAACTGATAATCATCGTGTCTCACGATACTCTTAATCGCCTGTCTCAGACTTCTCGCGTGTCCGTGCTGATGATATCCATCCTTAAAACGATGCTTATGGAATATGACCAAAGCTTCCTCTGTAGGATATCCGGCACAGTGCAAGTACCAGTAATGACCAGTATTCCTGCTCTGTATCGTCACATCCTGACTATCCGCAATTATGATATTGAAGTAATCTCCATCAATCCTATCAAGGCTCTTCTGTTCAAACATTCGCAGCCTCCTTACTAAACCAGGCTTCCAATGCCTGTTCCACTATTGCATCCACCTGGTTCGGGTCCATTCCCTCAAAATATTTCTCCACAATTCTGCTTGGAACTTTGTAACATTTCTTTTTGACGGGTTCTGCACTTAAATATCTTTTTACCATTGCCTCTGTCAGAGCACCAGAATGACTTCTAAGCTTCATAACCATCTCTATGGTGATTTTAGTTTTTTTCTCCTTCATAATCTCATATACCATCGTCTGCTCATTCTCCGGAAGGAAAGCCAGCTGTAATGCCACCTTCGTATAGAGGGCACCTCTATCCACCATATCCTTAAATGGCTTGATGAGGTCATTCAGCTTAAGCAATCTCCCCACAGAGCTACCGGATAATTCATATTCCTTGCCGAGCATATCTCTGGTATTCAACCTTTGGTCACCGTGACCACAGGTAACCGGAACGTCTTTTCCTTCCATTCTTGCAATTTCTTCCAGAATATCATTTCTTTTTCCTTGACAAGATTCCTTTTCATACCTTGCCTTCAGCACTGCTGCCTTCTCCGATATTGCCAAATCCGAAAATGACCTTTGCATCAGATTCGTTTCGATTACATACACATAGGCCTC
>CAKUJT010000074.1 GCA_934661765.1 uncultured Senegalimassilia sp. | reverse complement strand
CCAGTATACTGAATTCAGCTTCACGTTTCTAAGAACGAATTACGGGATTTTTATAATCCATCGAAACAGCATTATAAGGCAACACCGCACAGAGAAAAGTGCCAGATACCGCCAAGTGTGATATAATAAAGCCATGGATAAACAAATGACGATTTCCGCATTCAGTGACGAACTGGCACAGGTGCGGACGAAGAAAAAAGAATTTCTCAGTCAGATTGAACGGATCGTCCCGTGGGGAGAATGGCTTGCCATGATTCAGCCGTGCTACTATAAAGGAGAGCGCGGCAACAAACCCTATCCGCTGGAGATCATGCTCCGACTGTATCTGCTGCAAAACCTCTATGACCTGAGTGACGAGGCAACAGTGGCAGAGGCAATCGACAGCCGCGCATTTTCGGAGTTCTGCGGCGTTGATTCCAGCAATCAGGTTCCGGACGGGGATACTCTCGGCCGTTTTCGGAATCTGCTGATCCGGAACGGACTGCAGGAGAAGCTGTTTGCTCAGGTGGTAGCAGCGCTCATGGAGCGTGGCCTCATTCTGAAAAAGGGTACCATCGTAGATTCCACCATCATTTCTGCCCCATCTTCTACCAAGAATAAGGAGAAGAAACGAGACCCGGATGCCCATCATGTCAAAAAGGGGAACACTTGGCACTTTGGATATAAGGCACATATCGGCGTAGACAAGGACAGCGGACTGGTTCATACAGTGGAAGCCACAGCGGCAAATGTCCACGACGTTACGGAAGTGCCGAAATTGCTGACGGGAGAGGAAGAAGCGGTCTATGGAGACAGCGGTTATCTCGGCGCAGGTAAACGTGAAGATGCCATAGTCCGTAATAAATCAGGCAGGAAAATCAAGTACAAGATCAATCGTCGTCCTTCTCAGATGAAGAAGCTGAGCAAAAGTGGGCTGTGTGCTGCAAAGAGAGCGGAACACACGAAATCCTCAGTCCGAGCAAAAGTAGAGCATGTATTCGGTGTTGTTAAAAAGCAACTGCATTTCCGAAAAACACGATACCGAGGGCTTGAAAAGCAGCAAGCCAAATTCAATATCATGTTTGCGCTGGCAAATCTGATTCTGGCTGACAGACCCTGTCTGGCGGCTTGAGTCAGTGCGCCTTTGCGGACAAAAAATACAGAGGTTATCCACCAGCTTTTATTCGGAACCTATGGTATAACGCGGATTGTGGCGTTTGTGCGGTGTTGCCATAAATATCTTTTAACCTCCGGGATACTTTTTTATCCCATATCTTCTCACTGTTAAATACTTGGAAGATGTTATACTCTTGAAATACACTCAGCCAATCCGATTCATCTGTATGAGCAACAAACCACGCCCTTAAATGGACACCACCTAGGGTCATTCGTAAAAGCATAGATGCAACTACTACCTGTGCCTGCATAAATAGATATCTTATTTTTTCAAATTCCTCCGTGTCACTTTCAACGACATCAGGCAAGAATTTTCTTCTAACAAGAATCATGCGATTTTCTGTAGTTATTGGCGTTGGCATAATCTCAGGATTGGCGATTATCAAATCTGAAACCAACGTAAACTGTCCCGCAAAAAGAGCGATGCGCTGCCTCATATCAGGTATATTCTTAATATTGGCATTAGCCATCTCAGCCGCTAACTCATAAATAAATTCAAAAGAGTATTTCCATTCCAATGTAAAGAATGCCAAAAAATCAAATAAGGGGTTACTTCTCTTCACTTCCCAGTCCTTCTGGCGCTCCACAAGAAAGTTATTATATTCCTTTGCATATGCTTCAATTTTATCTGTCGAAAAGTTCGGCTTTCCTATTCTTTTTTCAATGATGGCTTTGACCAACTGCATATCGTGAACGTTACAAATCTCCCAGAATTGGAAGTCCGTAAACTTATGGCCTTCCAGTTTCGCTTTAATGGATTGCATCTTCTCCGGAACCAGGTGTTTAGCATCAAATCCAAGTATCTGATAGTATATAGTTTTTTTATCTCGAATATAGTCTATAGTACGTTGGTGCATCATCCTCTCACTGTCTTCAGCATGCACCGCACCGCCCAAATAATAATCTAAAGAGTGCTTCTCCTGCGTCTGGTCATAGGTATACTTACAGCATTCCACCAAAATCTGATTCGTAAGATCCTGTAATGTAATTCTACTAGAAAGCAATTTTATTAGATATTGCGTCGGAAATACTTCAATGATTGTATCCTCTATCGCCTTCGATACCTCATTCATTTTTCCTGTGAGCACATAATCATCTCCCTATTACGAAATGATATAATTTTAATCCCATTCACTACTCAGTCTTTGGTTCTGTCCGCAAGGAGACTCAACTGCCGCCCCATTTCTTCCTGCAAGACCGCAGGCCCTTGAAGGCGCATCCTCCCCCCAAACTGGAATAGCCAGCCCCAGAACGTTGGGCTGATTTGAACTTTGACATTGGCGGCGTACCTGCCGTCCTCTTGCCATATTTCTGTATCCTCTCCAAACTTGTCATAGATGACACCAATCAAATCCCTGCTGAAGCTCAACGTAATCGATTCTATCTTTCCGTTGTACATTTTGAATGCCTGCTCCGTATAATCCGCAACATCCACCGCATGGATCACAGCCCGTTCATCGGCGGGTACATCCTCCAGTTGTACATGCTCCATCCGGTCCACTCGATAATTCACAATGTCGTTGTGCTTTGCTGAAAAGCACATCAGGTAGTAATTGTCCTCATTATAAACCAGCGCCACCGGGTCAACGACATAGCGTTGCTTTTCTCGGCGGTACACCTTCTGATGCTTTTCATCCAAATCAAAATAGCAGAAAGAAACTTTTTGGTGTCGGCGCAATGCCCCCTCCAAAGTTTCCACAGAGTAGTAGATTTGCTCGTTGCCGTGTTTCCTGGAATTGAAGCAGACCATGCCACCCTGCAGCAGCTCCGCACGGTGGGCATTTCCCAGTGCTGCAATCTTTTGGATCAAGTTCTCCGTTTTGGATTCCGTTATAAAGGAAGCCGCCTGAACTGCATCAATCAGGATTTTTAATTCCGGCAAAGAAAAGCTTCGCTCCACAATGTAGTATGCCTTGTCATGGCCCTGCATGGTTGAAAAAATCTCATAGCCGCACTCGTTCAATGTGGCAATATCCCTGCTGAGCGTTCGTCTGTCGCAGGAAATCCCCGCATTTTTCAGCATCGTACAAAGCACATTCGTTTTCAGTGGATGGTCCTTATCGCTGTTTTCCCGCAGCAATTCCATGAGTTTGAGCAGCTTGATCTTTTGGGGTGTACTGATTTCCATACTTTTCCCACTTTTCTGATTTATAAGTTGCTTCCATTATAGTGTGTGCCGTTACCGTTGTCAAACCGAACATCCCGTCTGGCTACCCCCCCAGAGGGCCTGATTATAAAAGAGTCACAGTTCTGTGACTCTTTTGTTTTGTACGAACATTTGTTCTTGACACTGTTTGTGTATCTGGCTATAATAATGACATCCGAAGTAACTGTTCCAAATGTCCGGGGCATTCCCACTTATCAGGAGTTGGGAAGCCGCCATCTTCTGTGGCCTCGGTAGCCGGAACACCGTCCGTATGAAACATTCTCGCCCTCTCGGAGAATGCGGTTTTTCACTTGAGGAGGTTTACCGATGAAAGTATTTATTTCAAACAAAGAGATTGAAGAAATTGCTTCCGGCCTGATTCAGGCGGCCTGTGGCTCCCTAGCATCCGGCCCCATCGATATTGACAGTATTGCCCGCTTTCTGAATCTGCAAGTTCAGTATGAGCAAATCGCAGAGGACGATCAGGACAAGATTGGCTTTGTTTCCAACGGAACTTATCCGCTGAGTGTACGTCGCCAAAACGAGAGAGTGGGAATTGTCTTCCCAAAGGACACCATCATTCTGGATGCTTTTTTACGGCATCCCTCCGAGAACTGCCGCAGGCGGTTTGTTCTTGCCCATGAAATTAGCCATATTCTCATCAACCGAGCAGACCCGCTTCACAATCCAGCCTGCTTTGACCGGGAATATGATAGCGAGCGGCACTATAATCTTCAAGAGTTGCAGGAACGGCTGAACCTGGGCGAATGTCAGGCAAACGCCATGGCGGCCATGCTTCTGATGCCCTTGCCGCTGCTGCAGAATACCCTCCGCCACCACCTGCATCGCAGCCGTCTCCCGATTTATGGAGAATCTGTACTACTGCCCAGTACTAAGCCCGCCATTCACGCAATGGCAGACGAACTAGGCGTTTCCTTTTCAGCCCTCCTTATCCAGCTGAAAAAGTATAATCTGGTTGACCACCGGGAAATCACAGAATACTTCCAGAAAATGAGGACATCAATATGAGCGGATATTCACAATGCCACAGGCCAGCAAGCGCCGCACCTGACAAGCAGGAAAAGCTGGACAGGTCAGCCACGGAAGCATCCTGGTTGGCGCTTCGGGAAATACGCTGCCCTCGCTGCAATTTTCCCATTATGAAGGTATATTCTGACGCAGTCGGACATGTCCGTCCCAAGTGCCCCAAATGTAAGGCACAGGACCCTATCAACCTTGCCTACTTCCGTAAGCAAAAAGGGATTGGCCATCTGAAAAACAGATACTACTAATAACTGATTACAATTTAATAACCACGACTTACATTCGCGTATGCGGAGCCGATCTATGATCGAGACTGCCCTAGCACCGTACAAAGTCGGAATCAATGGGATAACCATGCCCATTTTGATTCCACTTTTACGGTGCTTTTTTGTTGCCCGCTGCGCTTTGTACGATGAAAAGAAGTCCTTTCCCGGATTGCTCTGCGGAAAGGACTTCTTATGTTTTTATCTCAATGGCAGGAGAGCCTAGCCCGGTATCCCTGATCTCCGGAATTTTGACCAATCCGAAACTCAAAATTCAAAGGAGATCATTATGAAATTTAATTATGGACTAGAACGGAAACGCTTTGAGCGTGAATGGAATAAATTGCGTCAGCAATATCTCAAGGCTGGTATGGATGAGTATGCTGTCGAGGAAATGTATGCATTTGATCTTGCGGTTTTCAATGATACACGCGTAATCGCAAAGTGGGAGTAGCCTTTTATCGGAGACACGGATACCGGGGATGAGGATGAATCTCCACTCCTTCTTAAATTCTCGGAGCAGTTGAGCAAAAACGATGATTACTTTTCCGAAGCATCCCGCTTCTCATGGATGGAGCAGATTTCCGATGAAGCTCTCTATGTGAAGCTACGGCAACTTCCTGGTCGTGATAAGGAATTGCTGACGCTTCTGGCTTTTGAGGAATATACAAAAACAGAAATCGCTCGGATTTTAGGAAAAGCACCATCCACAATAACCCGGAATGTTACAAAGCTCGGAAAATACTTATTTTCTGCGTGAAAGGGAGGGCAAAAATGTACCGAAAAAATACTTCTTCGCGCATTGAGGTTGTTCTTTGTTCTTCATGCGCACGCCAATTTTACAATGTGAAACATTCAACTATCCGTAGACTCAATCCATATCAGGTGGAGCGCAGCGAATGCTCTTACTGCGGAATCCGACTCGGGTGGGACTATGTGATTCTTCCTTCGAAGAAAGTTGGGAATAACTTTTCCAATTCTCGAAAAAATAAGGCAGTATAGATTGGAGGAATCAATATTATGGACCAATTTCAAGTAAATAAAGCCACATATTTGATTCAACGTGTTTTTGTTGGAACCAAAACATCTGCTGATCTTGTTGCCGAACGTTTGAAAGAATCCTCGCACCAAGTATTACCTTTGACAACCTCCTCACCTACCCAGTATAATACAGATGGAAGTCAGCTTGTAAGGAGTTCCGAATGAAATCAAATCTTACAGCTACTAAGCCAACATTCTATTCTTACAACACCAATAAAAGGAGGCCCGCCAATCCAAGTTCCCGTGTTGCAATTGCTTATGCCTATTATCGGCTTTCCCAAGAAGAAGCCAACGAAGGTCAGTCCTCCAGTATCCTGAATCAAGAAAAAATCGTGAAAGACTACTGCGTTCGCAATGGAATCGTGCTTCTTGAGTCCTTTATTGATGATGGCTGGTCTGGTGGCAACTTTGAACGCCCCGGCTTTCAGAAAATGATGCGAGCACTCGAGTCCGGGAAAGCCAACATGGTCATAACAAAAGACCTGTCCCGTCTTGGGCGTGACATGCGCGAATCCAGTTATTACGCAGAACAGTTTTTCCCCGAGCATCAAATCCATTATATCGCTATCGCTGATAATTTTGATTCAGAACTGGAAAACGTTATGGCACCGTTCCAATTTGCCATGAACGAAGTTTATCTTCGTGACAGCTCCAGGAAAGTACGCGACGTTTTCAAAATGAAGCGAAGCAAAGGTGAATACTGCGCTTGCGCCCCCTTTGGTTACAAGAAAGACCCTAAAGATAAAAGTCGTCTGATTCCCGATGAGGAAACCGCACCAATCGTTGCACAGATTTTCCGAAGCGCCGCCGGTGGAAAATCCTGCATCACCATTGCGCAGGATTTAACCAACGCAGGCGTTATCACCCCTCTAAAATATCGTGCCCTATATCGTGATAACTTCACAGATGCCGGTGCTGCCCGTGCTACAGATTATTGGAACTATACAACCGTCAAGCGGATTATTAACAATCAGGTTTATCTTGGCAAAACCATTCTGGGGAAGACAAGAAAGGCAAGCCTAAAATCAAAGAAGAAATTATCCATTCCGAAAGAAGATTGGGTCATTACTGACGGAACGCATGAACCGCTTATCGACCAAATGACCTTTGATAAGGCTCAAGCAAACTTGATACAAGGAAACCGTGACTACCGGCAGTATGATCACGTTCGCAAGAGCATCTTTGGCGGCGTTGCCGTCTGTGGACTATGCGGTTATTCTTTGTGTTCTTCCGGTACAGTTTATAAGGGGGAGCGGGAGAAATACTGGTTTCTATCCTGCAATCACAAAAGCAAGCGGTATGCAAATCCCTGTCAAGGAGTAGATATAAAATACTCTGATTTTCTTGAGTTGGTTCGTCAGGACCTGAATTCACTAATCAGTCTTACGGATGAAGAAATTGATTCTCTTGTAAACAGTGTGCTTGCGGAAATGAATGCATCCAATTCAGAAAAAGTACGGGAAAGTAAAATTGAAAAAGCCAGGATGCGTTTGAAAATCATTGATCGAACCATCGAAAAACTCTATATTGACAATGCGGAGGGAAAGCTGTCCGACAGTCGGCTGGAAAGCATGGTTACAAGCCTCGAAAAGGAAGCGTCAGGGCTTGAATCTGACCTTGAATTACTCAACGCCCCGTCCCCATATTCTGAGGTCCGCTCGAACTATGACAGATTCTTCGCTCTGGCTAAGCAGTTTTCTCGCATTGAAGTTCTTGACCGTGACACCCTGATAACCTTTATTGACAAAATTGTTGTGGGTCCCAAAATTTTGCCAGATGGGTATATCAAGGCTCCCCGCAAGTATGCCGCTTACCAACAAAGTGTCACAATTTATTACAAGTTCATTGGCACGCTCCCCAACCGAGACCTTGTCAAAGAGTTCCCCGTTCAATCTGATAGTGCCGAGGAAGCAATCGAAATATAAGAGTTCACTATGTAATAGATACACCAAGGGAAATGGGTGTCAACCTGAAGCAGGGTTACAACGGCGACCTGACTTCCCGTGAAGCCGGTTCCGTGGGTGGCCAGATGGTCAAGAAAATGATTGAGTCTTACGAGCAGAGTATGCAGTAAGACCTATCCCCGGCGCGGATGGCCCAAAGCCGTCCGCGCTGGCTTTTTGCATAGGGGAGGGGAGGAAAGAAGCCCCGCTTTTCTACATTAAGAAAAAATGAATATTGGCAGGATTCCTTGAAATCACCCGTAATTTGTGATATAGTCTCCTGTAAATGATGTTGCCCGGAGGCTCTTTTAAAGATGAAACGAAAGAAAATTCCATATCTGTTTTTTCTCGTCTGTCTGGCGGCAATGCTTACCGGCTGTGCAGACCTTTTTCCAAAATCGGGGCAGAATGCGGAGACCCCACCGGCCACGGTTCCCTATGACCCCACCGGAGAGACGGTTTCCGTCATTCCCGAGGAATGGAATGTCACCGTCCCTGAGACCCAAGACCTTTCTGGAATCGAAAGTCTTTCTATGGTGGTGACGGAGGATACCATTCGGGAGCTGGACAATTATCCCAACTTGCGGACGCTGGATTTGTCCGGCAGCACCTGCTACACCGCCATCATGGTGTATATCCAGAATCATCCCCAGGTGGATGTTACATATACCGTGGACTTTGGGATTACCACTGCCATTTCCTGGTCAGAAAACATTTCCATTCCCGGCGAGGGGGTAACCTTCCCTGTGCTGCGCACAAACCTGGTTTACCTGCCCAATCTGAAAACCCTGCATCTGCCGCGGACGACTTTGAAATATTCCGAGATTGAGGCACTCCGGGCAGCCTATCCCGATGTGGAGATTACCTACACCGTCAGCTTCCGGGGCACGGAATTCGGCGAGGACACCCAGACGGTGAATCTGGCGGGCATGACCGTGGACGAAATCACCCCGGTGATTGGCATTTTGGAGGCGCTGCCCAACCTGAACTATGCTGAGCTGATGACCCCCAACGGCACCTGCGAGCTATCCCGGCAGGATGTAAAGCGGCTGGTGGAGGCAGCACCGGATGTGCGCTTCCACTATGTATTCAGCCTGTTCGGGCGGACGGTTTCCACCTCTGACACGGAAATCAAATTTGAAAAGCTGAGCCTGACCACCGATGCCGAGGCAGAAATCCGGGAAGCGTTGAGCATTATGGCACCCGGCTCCTCTCTGATTCTCGACCGGTGCGGCCTGAGCAGTGAATTCTTAGACTCCATCCGTCAGGATTATGACGATGTGGATTTGGTGTGGCGGGTATACTACGGCACCGACGGCCGCTACACCGCTCTGACAAACGCTACCACCATCCGCTCCGTTTACAACGTCACCGACTCCACTTGCAGTGAGCTTCGGTATGTCCGCAGTGTCAAATACATTGACATGGGTCACAACGACACCCTGACGGATTTGAGCTTCATCGGCTATATGCCGGAATTGGAAATCCTGATTCTCTCCGGCTGCGCCGCCAGTGACCTCTCCGGCTTTGAAAACTGCAAGAAGCTGGAATATCTGGAGCTTGCCAACTGCCTGAAGCTGTCGGATCTCAGCCCCCTGGCAGGCTGCGCCAACCTGAAATATCTGAACATCTGCTACACCAAGGTCAGCAGTCTCATGCCCCTGGACGGTCTGCCCATTCAGAATCTGTTCTGCAAGCAGACCCGGGTAGCGGCAGACGAGCAGAAGCAGTTCAAGGAAATTCACCCGGATGCTACCGCCGTCTTTACCGGAAAGGACCCCTACGCCGGTGCTGGTTGGCGATACACCGACAACGGCTACCACTACACCGAGTTCTATAAAAAGGTGCGTGAGGTCTTTAATCTGGACCAGGTGGATAAGCTCATTCGTGCCCAGCAATCGGCAGAAGGAAAATAAGAAATCAGCCAGCGTAAGAAAATACGCTGGCTGATTTTGACGTATGGCGGATTATTCAATCGTAAAATCTATCTGATAGAGCTGCTCATCGGTGAAATCCTTCATCATGCTGTTCACAGCGGAAGGGGAGAAGAAATCATGGATGAGCATCCGAATGGCATAGGTGCCGCTGGGCAGTTCGCCGTACAGGGCCGTCCAATCCAGGGAAATTTCCGATTCCTGATTCTGTAGCACGGTGGCAACCGGTTCCTCCCACACGAAATCACTTCTTTCCAGCGGGGTGCGTGGGGTGTCTTCCGCGGTGCGGTAAATGACGTAATCCATGATTGCAAGTTCCCCGAGCTGCTGGCCGCCGGACTGCTTGCAGTCCAGGACGATGCCGGTGGGGGTGACGGATTTCACCTGGAAATCGATGCCCCAATCCTCCCGGTCAATCATGTACCTGTAGGGACTGGTTTCGTCGGGATACACCATCGTCAGCTTGGTGCCGGTTTTCAGGACACCGAAAAAGCGGATAAGATGTTCCTTGCCGTCCGGTGTTTCATAGATGTCGTGGGCGGTCATCAGGTCATACTCTGGATAGCGGTAGGTGAAATATGCCAGTCCGTTTTTGGAGTTTGCCTTTTCCTGGCAAATCCCGGCCTGGGCATCCATCTGGGCATAGGCAACCATTTCATAAACGGAGATGTCCCCCGCGCGGACGGCATCTTCAAGGGGCTTTTCTTCGCCGTCAACCAGAATGCAGACATTCGTTACATTGTCATAAATGATGTCATCCGGGTAGGCACCGTCCAGCTGTTCAGATGAAATCGTGGTAAACCCGGCGTTTTCATCCACCGTTACGGAAATCTGGAGATGCCTGGCATCCTGATTGGCTTCCGCGCAGACGGGGAGTGCTATCGCTTGCACGAGCAAAAGAAGCGCAAGCAGAAGTGTGATACCGTTTAATTTCTTCATGATAAAGTCCTTTCTGCGGTTCTCAGCCGCGGGTGAAATGGAAGGAAAAACGTTTGTGTACACGGTTTATCCTTCAAGTAAATTATAAGGCGGCACATACATTCTGTCAACAATATTTTTCTAACATAGGCATTGAACAATAAAATCTTAATAATTATAATAGTCTCAGGAAATGGAGCGTGTCGTATGGCGGATGTTGAGCAGTTACGTTTCCGCCGAGGGGTGATGTCGCTGGTGGTGCTGGCGCTCCTGGAGCGGGAAGATATGTATGGGTATCAGCTGGTGGAAGAAGTCTCCAAGCGCAGTGGCGGGCTGATTACCACACAGGAGGGGTCATTATACCCGGTCTTGTATAAGCTGGAGGATGCAGGGCTGATTTCCAGCCGGAAGATTCCGGTGGGGAAGCGGCGGCAGCGTATCCTTTACCATCTGGAACCCGCCGGTACACAGCAGCTCAGGGAAATGGTTGCGGAGTACCGGTCTGTTGTTCAGGGCGTTTTTATGATTATAGGGGAAGAACATGAATGATAGAAAAAAGAATGTTGTAATCCGGCGATATTTACACAAAGTCAGCCGGGAGCTGCCCGTTCCGGGCAAAACAAAGCGGGCGTTGATGCAGCAAATCAAGCAGTCCGTTTACGAGCAGACGCAGGAGGACGCTTCGGTGGACATGGCATCGCTGTCTGCCCGGTTCGGAACGCCCCGGCAGATTGTGGAGAGCTATATGGAGAATATGAGCGTGGCAGAATTTCTGCACGATATGCGTATTCGCCAGAGAATTGTGCGCATCGTTTTCAGTGCGGCGTTAGCCGCTATTTTGGTTTGGGTTGTGGTCATTGGCGGAATCTGGCTGCGGCACCGGTCTTACGACAATGGATATATCGAGGAGATTGTAACCGTGATTGAGAGACATGAAGCGGACGATGAATGATTGCAATGCGGTTTCACTCACCTTTTTGTTTCATTCCGAGAATTTCCCTGGCTTATAACGCTTTTTCATTTTTGCTCCCCCTGCGGGGAGCAATTTTTCATGTGCGCCCGGCATGGGCAAAATCTAACGGGTGAAAGTCCCGAACCCGCCCGGTAGTGGGAAGGGTATAGCTGAA
>CAKUJT010000073.1 GCA_934661765.1 uncultured Senegalimassilia sp. | reverse complement strand
CGTTCAAGGCATGCTGCGTGTTTCAAACGGGGGTGCTTCGTGGCGCAGATCTTTAAGGCCGACGAAACGTTCGATCGCGGGTATTTCCAAGGCGCCTCGTGCGCGTTCGGCGTGTTCGATGGCGTGCATCGGGGCCATAGGTTCCTTTTGTCGTGCGCGCAGGATACCGCACGCGAAAACGGCGGGAAGTCCATCGCGCTCACGTTCGACATCGATCCCGACGAGATGTTCCATGCGCAGCGTCTTCGCAAGCTCATGTCGAACGAGGAGCGCTTGGAGATGCTCGCGCAAACCGGCGTCGATGCGGTGGTCGCTCTTCCGTTCACGCGCGAGTTCGCTGCCAGCTCGCCCGAGGAGTTCCTGGTCCGCACGTTCGGTACCGGCGTTCCCGCGCATCTGCACGTGGGCTTCGATTTCCATTTCGGGGCGAAAGCCGCCGGCGCGGTGCCGGAGCTGCGCACGTGGGCCGATCGTCATGGTATGCAGGTGCATGCCCATGATCTGAAAAGCGAGGACGGCGCCCCCATCACCGCCACGCGCATCCGTTTGCTGCTGGCGGACGGGAAGCTCGACGAGGCGAATCATCTGCTCGGGCGTCCGTATTTCATGACGGGCATCGTGCGCCCCGGTCGCGGAGAGGGTGCCGATATGGGCATCCGTACCGCGAATCTCGAGGTTCCCGACCAGATGCGCCCGCTTTCCGATGGCGTGTACGGGGCATATGCGCACGTTGATGGCAAGCGCTATAAGGCCGCGGTGAACGTGGGCGTTGCGGCAACGTTTGCCGATCGCGCCACGGCAACCTGCGAGGTCCATATCCTCGACTTCGACGGCGATATCTACGGCCAGTATATGAAGGTCGAGTTCATGAAGTGGCTCCGCCCGATGCGCGCCTTCGACGATATCTCCGAGCTCATCGCTGCCGTGCAGGCCAACATCGATTGGGTGCGCGAGAACCTGTAGCGTTCGCTGAGAGGGCACATGTTTTGCAGGTGGGTAACATCGGCCCGGTGCTGAAAACCTGCAGGGAGGGACTGCGGTCGAGCGATTATCGCTGTTCGACTATCCCTTTCGAGCCATAGTGCGCTGAACCCGGTAGGGTGTTCGTTGCCCGCGTTCGTATGATTCGCGGTATTGCCCTTACGGCGCATTCATTTTGGCTCGCGTTCGTTCTCTCCTTCGTGAAAACCAAAAAAGAAGCGACCCGATCGGGTCGCTTCTTTTTTTGCGGCGATATGGGTTGTGGCCCTTACACGATGCCCTGGGTCATCATGGCGTCGGCAACCTTCAGGAAGCCGGCGATGTTGGCACCCATGACGAAGTTGCCCTCATGGCCGTACTTCTTGGCAGTGTCGTCCACGTTGTGGAACATGCCGCGCATGAGCTGCTCGAGCTTGCCATCGACCTCTTCGAAGGTCCAGCTCAGGTGCTCGGCGTTCTGGCTCATCTCCAGGCCGGAGACCAGCACACCGCCGGCGTTGGCAGCCTTGCCGGGCATGAAGGCCACGCCGTTTTCCTGCAGGTACTCGGTGGCGTCGAGCGTGGTGGGCATGTTAGCGCCCTCGCCGACCACCTTGCAGCCGTTGGCGACCAGGGCCTTGGCGTCGTCGAGGTGCAGCGTGTTCTCACGTGCGCAGGGCAGGGCGATGTCGCAGGGCAGCTGCCACACGCCGCGGCCGTCGCCCTCGTGCCAGATGGCGTTCGGGCGCTCGTCGACGTACATGGCCAGGGAAACGCCCTTGTCATGGCCGGAGCGCTTCTTGTTGTAGACGTGCTCGAGCACCTGGTAGTCGATGCCGTCGGGGTCCTCGACCCAGCCCTTGGTGTCGGAGCAGGCCAGGACCTTGCCGCCAAGCTGGGAAACCTTCTGGACGGCGTAGATGGCAACGTTGCCGGAGCCGTGCACGACGACGTTCTTGCCCTCGAAGGAGTCGCCGTTGGACTTCAGGTACTCGTCGACGAAGTACACCAGGCCGTAGCCGGTGGCCTCGGTACGGGCTAGCGAGCCGCCGAAGGACAGGCCCTTACCGGTGAGCACGCCGGTCCACTCGTTGCGCAGGCGCTTGTACTGGCCGAACATGTAGCCGACCTCGCGGCCGCCGACGCCCAGGTCGCCAGCCGGCACGTCGGTGTTCGGGCCGATGTGGCGGGAGAGCTCGTTCATGAAGGACTGGCAGAAGCGCATGATCTCGTTGTTGGACTTGCCCTTCGGGTCGAAGTCGGAGCCGCCCTTGCCACCGCCCATGGGAAGAGTGGTCAGAGCGTTCTTGAAGATCTGCTCGAAGCCCAGGAACTTCAGCATGCCGAGCGTGACGGTGGGGTTGAAGCGCAGGCCGCCCTTGTAGGGGCCGATGGCGGAGTTGTATTCCACGCGGAAGCCGCGGTTGACCTGGACCTTGCCGGAATCGTCGACCCACGGGACGCGGAACTGGATGATGCGCTCGGGTTCGATGATGCGCTCAAGCAGGGCGGCCTCCTCGAACTCCGGATGCGCGTCGAGTGCCGGCTGCAGGGTGCCCAGGATCTCGGTGGCTGCCTGGATGAACTCGGGCTGCTCGGCGTTTTTCGCCTTGACCTGCTCGATGATGCGCTCAGCGTAAGTCATTGCGTGAACCTCCTAGCGGATGCGGTGTTGTGTTAACGGGTTGCATTATAGGTTTCGGAATTCGCTCGAAACGGTATATTAACGAAGCCGAAACAATGGGCTGCGGCCTGCGGCGGACGGGCGTTTGCCCGGCGCGGGCGGCTTGCTTCGCGATGCGGTGGGCCCCGCTTTCACGTTGTCCAGCTGCGCATGCGGCGGGCCCCTGCGCTCAGCCTAAGCTGCTTGTTTGCAACGTTGCGCGATCGGGATTTGCACCTTATCGGTGTGCATGCGGTGGGCGGTTCATGAGGGTTATCTGAAGGCGCGCATCCGTATCCGCCGTAGCTCGTCATGGGGCTACAATCCCATATCCGCGCAAAGGGAAAAAGGGAAGGAAGCGCTCGATTTCATGACAAGGTTCGTGGATAGCAAGCTTACGTTGCGGGAATGGTTGCCCCTGATCGGCATCACCGTTTCCGCGTTCATATTCAACACCTCGGAGTTCATGCCCGTCGGCCTTCTGACCGGCATCGGCGCCTCGTTCGGGACGAGCGAGGGCGTGACGGGGCTGATCATCTCGGTGTATGCGTGGGCGGTCATGCTGTTGTCGCTTCCCCTTATGATTCTGGGCTCTCGTTTGTCATTTCGGCCGCTTATGCTCTTGGTCATCGGCGTGTTCTGCGCCGGGCAGGCGCTTTCGGCCCTGGCGCCCAGCTATGGCCTGCTCATGGCCGCGCGTTTGGTGGTCGCCTGCGCCCATTCGGTGTTCTGGGCTATCGCCGCTCCCGTGGCGGTGAAGGTCGTCGACGAGAGGCACGCGCCTATGGCAGTCAGCGCCGTGGTGACCGGCTCGGCGCTTGCCATGGTGGTCGGGTTGCCGCTTGGGCGCATGGTGGGGCTTTGGCTGGGCTGGCGCCAGACCTTCGGCTGCGTGTGCGCGGTAAGCGCGCTGGTGCTGGCGTACTTGGCGGTGGTGTTCCCGAAGATCCCGGCCAGCAAGCCCTTCACGCTCAAGCAGCTTCCCAGCATTTTGCGGAACAAGGTGCTCATGGGCATCTTCATCGTGACGGCTTTGTACGCCATGGGATACTACACGGGTTATAGCTACATCGAGCCGTTCTTGCTGCAGGTGGGCGGTATGGACGAGCAGGTCGTCACCATGGCGTTGGTGGCCTTCGGTATCGCGGGCCTTGTTGGAAGCGCGATATGCTCGCGGTTTTACCGCGGCCATCGCTGGGCCTTCGCCGTGTGGGTCGTCGCGGGTGTGGCGTTGGCGCTTGCGCTTCTGCGCCCTGCCGCTATCGGAGTCGCCGGCGTGTTCGCCGTGTGCATGCTGTGGGGCATCGCCGGTTCGGGGTATTCCATCGTTTATCAGGCCGAGATCATCGAGTTCGCAAGCGATGGCGAGCAGACGGTCGCCATGGCCATCTTCTCCGGTATCTTCAACCTCGGCATCGGCACGGGCAGCTTCATCGGCGGTGGGGTTTGCACGTTCGGGACCATCGCCGATGTGGGCTTCGCGGGGGCCTTCATCGCGTTCCTCGCCTTGCTGTACTGCGCATTCGTGCTGATCAAGCACATGAAAGCTCAGAGCTCAAGGTAGGACCTGAGAACAATTGTTCGAAAGTCATCGCATCGATATAGAACAGGCGTTCCCTATTTGATATACTTCACGCTATGGATTCTATGACGACATATCGCGCAATGGGCAGGCTCGGTGAAGAGCCGCAGCTCAATGCGGCCCAGCAGCAGGCCGTTACGGCAACGGAAGGGTACGTGCGCGTCATCGCGGGTGCCGGCACGGGGAAAACGGCTGCGCTGACGCAGCGGTTCGCATACCTGGTCAATGAGCTGGGCATTTTGCCGGGCAACATCCTGTGCGTCACCTTCACGAACAAGGCTGCCAACGAGATGCGCAGGCGCATCCGCCGCCTTACCGGCGATCATGACACCGGCTACATCAACACGTTCCATGGCTTTTGCGTTTCGGTTCTTCAGGAAGATTCCCATGCCGTACGGTATCCGAAAAGTTTCCTGGTGCTCGACAACGCCGACATCGATGCCATGCTGCAGACCATCTATGAAGAACGCGGTCTCACGTTGCGCGATATGACGTTTTCGGATGCGCGCGACATGATCGAGATGCAGAAGCTCAAAGAGCATCCCAGCTACTATTTGGACATGCTCGAATGGTCTATCGCCGAGTTGCATGACAGGTATATGCAAGCTGATAACGTGCGCGACATCATCTTCTATGGGTATCTTTATCAGGAACGAAAGTGCTTCGGGCTCGATTACAACGATCTGATCGTATTCACGCTCTACGTTTTCGAGCGGTTCCCCGAAATCTGCCTCAAATGGCAGCAGCGGCTGGAATACATCATGATCGACGAGTTCCAGGATATCGATGCGTTGCAATACCAGCTCATGGAGGTGCTGCAGGGGTATCACAAGAACCTGTTCGTGGTCGGCGACCCCGATCAAACCATCTACACGTGGCGTGGCGCGGACGTGAAGCTGCTGCTTGACTTCGATAAGCGCTTCCCGGGCACGCGCACCATCATGATGCTTGAGAACCATCGGTCGGTGCCTCAGGTGCTTGCGGTGGCGAATTCGCTTATTGCGAAAAACCATATGCGTATCCCGAAGGACCTTGTCGCCGCTCGACGTTCGTTTGGTCCGACGGTGTGGCATCATGCCGTATCGCCTCAGGCCGAAGCGGCGTGGATCGCCGAAGGCGTGGCTGCATTGCATGGCAAGGGGGTTGCTTATCGCGATATGGCGGTGCTGTATCGCGCGCATTACGCATCGCGTTCGGTCGAAGAGGCGCTTTTGAACGCTGACGTCCCGTATTCGCTGTTCAGCGGCGTGCCCTTTTTCGGCAGGAGCGAGATCAAGGATGCGCTGTGCTACCTGCGCCTTATCGCGGTAGGGGATGACCTGGCGTTTCTGCGCGTGGCTAACGTGCCCAAGCGCAATCTCGGCCAACGTCGCATGGCGTATCTGCAGCAGTATTGCGACGAGCACGGATGCACCATGCTGCAGGCCCTTGAGGCAACGTACGAGGATGACATCTTCAAACGTACGAAGGCGAAACAATTTGTGGCGCTCGTGCATGGTTTTCGCAGGTCCATTGAGGGCCGCCCGGTGTCGGAGGTGCTCTCGGCGCTGCTCGACGAAAGCGGCTATGAGCAGATGTTGCGCACCGAGGGAAGCCAGGAGCGGCTCGATAACCTTGCCGAGCTGAAGCAGTCGGTATACGAGTTCGAGACAACATGCGGCGAGGAGGTTACCATCGACCACTACCTGCATCACGTAGCTTTGCTCTCCAATGCCGATATCGCGGATGCGTCGAAGGATAACGTGCGTCTTATGACAATCCATGCTGCCAAGGGCCTGGAATTCAACCACGTCTTCGTTTGCTCGCTGTCCGAAGGCGTGCTGCCCTCGCGGAAAACGCGTACGGTCGAGGCCATGGAGGAGGAGCGTCGTCTCGCGTTCGTGGCATTCACCCGCGCCAAGGACGGGCTGTACCTTACCGAGGCCGAGGGTTTTGGCCATCAGGGAACGCCGCGATATCCCTCGCGGTTCCTCCTCGATATCGACCCAACGGCCTTGGAGTTTTCAAATAGGCCTGCTGACTCCCAGCTTGATGACGCTCGTAGCGCTTATGAGGCCACCGATCGCTGGATCGCCGACATGGCCGGGCAGGCTTCCATCAAACCGGGCGCGCGCGTTGCCCATAAAGCGTTCGGGCAGGGCGTTGTGCAAGGCATCGACGAGCAGAAGCGGGCCTATATCATCGTATTCGACGATTTGGATACGCCGCGTTGCATTTCGTTTCGCATCAAGCTGGAGGTAGTGTGAGCAAGCCGGAGGAATTCCAACGATATAGCCGAACATCGGGTTTTACCGAAGGCGGTTCGGGAAAGACGCAAAGTGCCGCCGGGCAGGAGGGCGTTCATGTGCCGGAAGGGGAGACATTCGTGCAGAAGCTTGCGCGCATCAAGCGCGAGCTTGACGCGGTGCCGACTCTTCCTGGCGTGTATCTATGGAAAGACAAGCACGGGCAGGTCATCTACGTCGGCAAGGCCAAACAGCTTCGTGCGCGCATGCGCCAATATGTCAACTTCCAGGACGAACGTGCGAAGATCCCGCTGCTCGTCGAGCAGATCTGCACGTTCGAATACATCGTGGTCGGCAACGAGCACGAGTCCTTGGTGCTCGAGAAGAATCTCATCAACCAGCACGCTCCTTGGTTCAACGCCGACCTCAAAGATGATAAGTCCTACCCGTTCATCGCCATCACGAAAGGCGACGTGTTCCCTGCGATCAAATATACGCGCGAGAAGCATCGCGCCGACACGCGCTATTTTGGCCCCTACACCGACAGCCGAGCTGCTCGCCGCATGGTCGACATTGCGCGCCGCGTGGTGCCGTTGTGCTCTTCGAGCTGCGCTGATTGGCGTTCGCTGAAGCGCAAGCTGGAAAAGGATCCGCTTGCTTGTCTGGCTACCGACGCCCGCCCGTGCTTCGATGCGCATGTGGGCTTGGGGCCCGGGGCGTGCTGCGGTCGCGTCACGCCTGAGCAATATGCCGCCAACGTCAGCCGTATCGAGCGTTTTCTCTCAGGTAACCATCGGGAGTTCGTGGAGGAGCTTTCCCAGGAAATGCAAGAGGCTGCGGCTGAGCTCGATTTCGAGCGCGCCGGCCGCATCAAGGCGCGGATCGACACCATAAACGGGTTGTGCGATAAGCAGCATGCGGTAAGCTCTCGCAATCTTGATGCTGATGTCATCGGCTTTTTCCGAGAGGAGACCATCGCCGGCGTGCACGTGCTCATGGTGCGCGAGGGTCGTATCATCAACAGCAACGAGTTCGTGCTCAACCGCGGAAACGATGTTCCCGATCAAGATTTGCTGCACATGTTCCTGCTGCGCTATTACGATGCCACCACGTCCATCCCGCATGAGGTGGTCGTGCGCTTCATGCCCGAGGATGCTGAGGCCATGGAGCAGTGGCTTACCGGCAAGCTTGCGAGCGCGCATGGCGCTAAGGTTCGGTTCACGGTTCCCGAACGCGGGGAGAAAGCCGACCTTGTCTCGATGGCTGAGCAGAATGCCAAACATACGCTCATGCGCTACAAAGTGCGCACGAACTACGAGGATAAGCGCATCAACGATGCCTTGCTGCAGCTCGAGAGCGCCTTGGCGCTCGATGCGCCGCCGATGCGCATCGAATGCTTCGATATCTCCACCAACCACGGCACCTACACCGTCGCGTCCATGGTGGTGTTCACCAACGGAAGGCCTGACAAAGGCCAGTATCGACGTTTTAAAATCAAGGCCCAGCTCGACGAGGCGAACGATTTCCTGTCCATGCAGGAGGTTATGAGTCGCAGGTATTGCGCCGAGCGCATGGCCGATGAACGGTTTGGAAAAAAGCCCGACCTCATCATCTTGGACGGAGGCCTGCCGCAGCTTAATGCCGTCATGCAGCAGTTCGACAGCATGGGAATCCACGACATAGCCTTGTGCGGCTTGGCGAAACGCGACGAGGAGCTGTTCGTGCCGTGGCAGGACACGGGTCCGGTGGTGCTGCCGGGCGGAAGCGCCAGCTTGTATCTGGCCAAGCAGGTTCGAGACGAGGCGCACCGCTTCGCCATCGAATTCCATCGCCAGTTGCGTGGCAAGGGCATGACGGCAAGCATCTTGGACGAGGTGGAAGGCTTGGGCCCGGTGCGCAAGAAGGCGCTTCTCAAGCACTTCAAGAGCTTCAAGCGGCTCAAGGCTGCAAGCTTGCAGGATATCCTTGATGCCAAGGTGGTGCCCGTCCAGGTCGCCAACGAGCTGTATACGGTGTTGCAGCAGTATAATGAGCAGACAAGAAATGAACTGGTCGTCGGCGGGGAAGGAGATTCGTGACATGAACGAGGTTGCAAGCGAGCTTGAGAACATGCCCGAGCTGGTTATCGTGAGCGGCATGAGCGGTGCGGGACGCACCGAGGCCATGCATGCGTTCGAGGATCTTGGGTATTTTTGCGTGGACAACCTGCCCAGCGCCCTTATCGGGAACCTGCTTGCCTTAACCGGCATGCCCGGCCAGCCCGATAGCCATCGACGCATCGCCGTGGTATGCGACGCGCGCAGCGGCGGCTTCTTCAAAAGCTTGATGGAGGAGCTCGCAAAGCTCAAAAGCGCCGGCGTCGATTATCGGGTGCTGTTCTTGGATGCCGACGACGAGAAGCTCATCGCGCGCTACAAATCCAGCCGCCGCCGTCATCCCCTCTGCACCGATGGCAGCTCCATCGCAAACGGCATCGAGCGTGAGCGCGAGATGCTCTACGACGTGCGCAAACAGGCGCATCACGTCATCAATACCACCGACATGATGCCCGCTCAGCTGCGCAGCACCATCCGCGCGCTGTTCGCCCCTGGCGAGGAGCGCCAGGGTCTGCAGGTCACGGTGTACTCGTTCGGCTTCAAGCACGGCGCGCCCGTGGATGCCGATCTGGTTATGGACGTGCGCTTTCTTCCCAACCCGTATTACGACCCCGAGCTGCGTCCGCTTACCGGCCTTGACAAGCCTGTGCGAGACTACGTGCTGTGCCGATCTGAAACCGAGGAGTTCCAGAAGTGCTGGCGAGCGCTGCTCGATTGCGTCATGCCTGGGTACGTGGCGGAGGGCAAGCAGCAGCTCGCCATCGCCGTTGGGTGCACCGGCGGTCAGCATCGAAGCGTGGCCCTTGCCGAGTCAACGGGGGAATACCTTAAGCAGAAAGGCTATCGCGTCAGCGTCGCGCATCGCGACCTGAAGCTCGCCGAAGGCGTCGATGGCCAGCTCATCAACGCATCCGCGAAGCCGATCGAAGGCCGATAGGATGAGCGAGATGCTGCACGAAAGCCATATGGAGGGCGGTCATTTCCCCCATGACCCGTCCATGACCGAGGCGTTTGCGCCGCTGTACGCGGCTGATCCCGTGGTGCCGGAAACCAGCAGCTTGAAAGCTGTGGTCATCGGTGGCGGCACAGGTGCGCCCGTTTCCATTCGCACGCTGCTTTCCATGGGCGTGGAAACCTCCGCTGTGGTCGCGATGGCCGATGATGGCGGGTCGACGGGCATCCTGCGCGAACGGGCGGGCGTCACCCCTCCGGGCGATATCCGCAAGTGTATTTGCGCTATGGCGGCCGATCCCGAGGATCCGCTTACGCGCGCATTCAAATACCGGTTCCCGTTCGCCGACAACCATACGCTGGGCAATCTCATGCTCTCCGCGCTCGAGGACGCCACAGGCGAGTTCCCGCAAGCCGTTCAGATCTGCGAGCGCCTGCTCAACGCGCGCGGGCATGTGTACCCTTCAACGCTCGATCGCGTATCGTTGGTAGCGCGTACGCGCGATGGGCGCTATATCGAGGGCCAGGCGGTTGCCTGTCATTCGCGTACGGCGCTTGCACATGTGCAGTTGCGCGGTCAAGGCAAGATCCAGGCGTACCGGCCGGCGCTCGATGCCATCCGCAATGCCGACCTGATCGTGCTCGGACCGGGAAGCCTGTTCACCTCCATCATCCCGAACCTGCTGGTCCCGGGCGTGGTTGATGCCATCCGTCAATCGAAGGGGGCAACCCTGTTCGTCTGCTCATTGGCGGACATGCAGGGCGAGACATGGGGTCTTACGGCGCGCGAGCATGTCGAGGCGTTGCTCGCGCATGGCATGCGCGGGTTGCTTGATTACGTGCTCGTGCACAGTCCGTATCCCGTTCGCCCCGATGCTTCCGAGACGGGCACCTTCCGCGCGCTCACGGGTGTCAACGTCGGCGATAGCCGATTCACCGTTGCCCCCGGCGAAGAGGAGGGCAGGCGCGTGCGTCCCGTGCATATCGATTATCCCGACCTGCGCGCCATTCAAAGCAAGGGCCCGGTCGTCATCGTTCGAAATCTGGTCGACCCGCAGCGTCCCACCTGGCATGATCCGTTTTTGCTGCGCGAGGCGTTCACGGGGGTGTTGCATTTATGTCGTTCACGGCAGAGGTAAAAGACGAGCTTTCCCGCGTCCCGGCAACGTGCAGCCATTGCGACAAAGCCGTTTTGGCGGCGCTTGTGCGCATCGAGGGCACGCTGTTCGTGTCGGGGAAGAACCGCTACCGCGTGGAGATCGCCACCGATGCGCCTTCGGTGGCCCGTTTGGTCATCAAGCTGCTGCATGAGCTGTATCGGTTGAAAACCAATCTGACGGTTCGCCGAAGCGTCTTGCACAAAACGCCGAACTACCTCATCGAGGTTCCCGCCCAACCTCAGCTTGCTGCGGCTCTGGTGGATATGGGCGTGCTGTCTGCTGAAGGTGGGCTGGTGCTCGGGGTATCCGAGCAGTTGGTCGCCAAGGATTGCTGTGCGGCCGCATATCTGCGTGGCGCCTTCCTGGGCAGCGGGTTCGTGTCCGACCCCCGCGGCGATTTCCATTTCGAGGTAATCGTCGAAACCGAGGAGCTGGCCGATGGCCTTGTGGATCTTCTGGCTCGCAAGAACATCAAGGCGCGCATCATGCAGCGACGCAATTCCTATATGGTGTATCTGAAAAGCGGCAGCGCTATCCTTGAGTTCCTGGCGCTTGCAGGTGCTCACCAAAGCGCACTTGCCATGGAAAACGCACGCGTCATCAAAAGCGTGCGCAATGATGTGAACCGTCAGACCAACGCCGAAATCGCCAACCAGGCAAAAACCTCGCGCGCGGCGATCGACCAGATCCGAGCTATCAGGCAGGTGGTTGAGGCGCACGGCATGGAGAACCTCCCTCCGGCGTTGCAGGACTTCATCAAGCTGCGCGTGCGTCATCCCGAGGCGACGCTCAAGGAGCTTGGCGAGCTCGCCAACCCTCCGTTGTCGAAGTCGGCGGTGTACCACCGTGTGCGCCGTATCGAGCAATTGGCTGCTGAGCTGGAGAATCAGAATCGGTAACCGATAGTCACCGGCGTCCTGCCGCTAGGCGGGACGCGTTGGTCTTCGCTTGTCGACCGTCTGCCAAATTCGCGCCGCAAGCGTTTGACTTTCCGCTACACTACCATTTCGTATGGCCCATAACTTGAGTATCTGAATGAAAAGGAGATACGCAATGGCAATCAAAGTAGGCATCAACGGTTT
>CAKUJT010000072.1 GCA_934661765.1 uncultured Senegalimassilia sp. | reverse complement strand
TTGCCGCCGTAGCGCGCCATGACCGCGGCATCCATGAGGATGACGGTGATCTTGGCGAACTCGCCGGGCTGGATCTGCATGCCCAGCTTGATCCAGCTTTTCGCGCCCATGCCGGCATCGGTGCCGAGCCCCGGTATGTGCGGCGACATGATGAGCACCACGTTGATGATAAGGAACAGCGTGGTGTAATCCGACAGACGCCGGTAATCGAAGCGCCACACCAAGATCATGAACACAAGGCCCACGGCAACGCCGCCAAGCTGGCGGCTGTACTGGTAATCGCCGTCGGCGCGGACGGCAGAATACACGATGATCAGGCCGTATCCCACCAGCAACGTGACCACGATGGCCAGCGGCAGGTGCAACCACGGGAAACGGCGCGGCTTGGATGCAGCTGATGCCGCCGCGTTGGGGCGGCGAAGCGAATCGATTTGCGGTAACTGCGCCATAGCGCCCTCCTTCCCGTTAGTCCGAACGTCCGCTCGACGTGCCCTTGCCGGCGCCGGCTTCCGACTTGCCCGAGGAGCCCGCGATATCGCCGACTTCCCCATCCGAGGCATTGGTCGAGGAAAGCGCCGCGGCCATGACCTGCGCGCCGATCGGCGCCGCCACCGATGAACCGCCGCCGCCGTGCTCGACGACGCAGGCGAGCACGTACTTCGGGTCGTCGTAGGGGGCGTAGCAGGCGAACCAAGCCGTGTCCTCCATATCAGTGTATTCGGCCGTACCGGTTTTACACGCAACCGTATCCGGGTCGATACCTTGATCGTTGAACAACGTGGCGATCTCCTCGTTGTCGGTGGTCACTCCGCGAAGCGCGTTGCGCACCACGGCAAGGTCGGCCATGGAGACGTCAGGCGTGTCCAGAACCTGCGGCTGATACGTAAGCGCCACATCGCCGCCGGCGTTGCGCACCTCTTTGAGCAGATGCGGCTTGACGATGTTGCCCGACGCGATGGCGCCGTAGGCTACCGCGATCTCCATGGGCGTGACGAGCACGTAGCCCTGGCCGATGCACATGTTCGTATAGTCGCCGCCCTTCCACTGGGCATCCTCGGGAGTGTCGCGGAAGTATTCCTGCTTCCATTCGGGCGTGGGGATACGACCCGAGGTCTCGCCGTTAAGATCGATGCCGGTGGTTTGGTCCAAGCGATAACGCTTGAGGAAATCCTGCAGCAGCGTTGCCGATTTGCCCTTGTTCGCAGCGGCGTCCCAGAACTTGTAGCCGATGTCGTAATACACGGTGTCGCACGAGTTCACGATGCCCCCGCGGAAGTCGAGCGTGCCATGGCCCTGCTTCTTCCAGCACTTCTGCACGTCGCCGGAGCCGAAGCCGTCCCAGCTGCCGGTGCAGTCCCAGGTTTGGGTTGCCGTGGCCATGCCGTTTTCCAACGCGGCCAGACCGGTAAACGTCTTGTACGTGGATGCAGCCGGATAGGTGCCCTGGATGGCGCGGTTGAGCAGCGGGCTGAACGCAGCCGAGGATTGCAGCAAGTCCAGCTCGTCTTGCGTGATGCCGCCCACGAACGTGGAGGGAGTGAACGTGGGATAGCTTGAAAGCGCCACGATGCTTCCGTCGGTGACGTCCATGACCACCACCGCGCCACCCGTGCCCTTACCCGATCCGATAGCGCCGCCATCGGGGCATATCATGTCGGCAAGCGCCTTGTCCGCCACATATTGCACGTGCGATTTCAGTGTGGTATGCACATCAGAGCCCTTGACGGGCTGCGTTTCGCTGACCACTTCCACCACGTTGCCCTGCGCATCGGCCATGACCTTGCGCTCGCCATGATCGCCGGCGAGCAGGTTGTCGTACATTTGTTCAATGCCGCTGCGGCCAACCGAGTCGCCCAGCTCCAGATCGCGGCCCTCGGCCACGCTTGCGATATCGTCGCTGGTCACGCTACCGGTATAACCAACCGCGTGCGCCGCAAGGGCGCCATGGGGGTAATCGCGAACCGTGCGGGTTTGCACGGTGATGCCGGGGAACGCGTCGGCGTGCTCGGCGATGAAGGCGACGTTGCGCATGCTCGCATCGCTTGCCACCACGCGCTGGCTTTGCGCGCCGCTGATCGAGTCGGCGATACGCTTGCGCACGATGCCCGTCGGAACGCCCAGAACCGTGGACAGGCGTGCGACCACGTCATGGTCGTTGGCGACATCGGGCTCGGCGAGCACCGTAAGCGACGTGCGGTTCTTCACGATGACGTTGCCGTCGGCGTCCAGGATATAACCGCGCGGCGCAGGCGTGTACACCGTTGTGTATTGGTTGTCCTCGGACTCCTTTTTGAACGATTCGCCGGCAAGCACCTGCATGCTCCACAGCTTCGTGGCAAGCGTGCCGAAGATCAAGCCGGCCACAACGCCCATGGCAGTGAAACGGCTCTTCAGGTTATCGCCGGGGTTTGCCACCGGCTGCGCAGGCGTTCCTCCGCGGGCGGCACCGCCTGCCGGCACACGATGCGAATTGGGAAGCGAGCTGCTCACGCCCACCGACTGGATGGAGCGAACATCGCGCTTGACGCTGACGTTCTCGGTTTTCCGGCTGCGAAGCACCGCATAGACCGCCACCAAGATGGCGGCGACCACCAATAGGGCCACGAAGCCGGCTACGATAGCTGCGAACATGCGCGCCCCCTATCGCAGTTTCGGCGTGCGCAGACCGCGGTCCTGAGCGCCGCCGGCAAGCAGCCGCGCCATGACGAAGTAGACCACCAGGCCCACGGCGCAATCGTAGAGCGCGCACGGAAGGGCGCGGGTGAACAGCGCCTCCACAGGGTTGGCGGCAAGCCCGCATGCCATGAGCAGCATGCCGTAGCAAAGCTCGGCCAGAAGCGCGCAGGCCGTGAAGATGGCCAGCGGCATGAACAGCGTGTCGTTATCCACCAGCGAGAACACGCGGGAAGCCAAGAAGCACGCGATGACCAGCAGAAGCGCCATGCCGCCCACCGGGCCCGTGCCCGTAAGGTCGTACAGAAGGCCCATGACGAAGGGCAGCACCGGGCCCGCCTCCGTGGGGATGACGATGGCCACGACCAGCGCATAGGCCAGCAGGAAGTTCGGCTGCGCCGAGAACAGCGCCACGGCCGGGGCCAGAGCGATCTGCAGCACGAACGCCACGATGGCGCCCACCACCAGCACCAGGTTGTTCTTCTCGCCCAAGGCTAGCGCCCCCCTTCGTTGGATGAATTGCCGTTGCCGGAGTTACTGGAACTGCTCGAGCTCGACGAGGAGCTGCTCGAGCTTCCCGTGTTGGAACCGCTGGAGCTGCTGGAGCCGCTGGCGGAAGTCGAACTGCTGGAGCCAGCGGAATCCGAATCGTCGTCATCGGAGGCGCCCACGCTGGAAACCACCAGCACGTCCTCGAGTGTGTCGATGGAATCGTTCGGGGAAACCACGATGCGTCTGCTGGTATCGCCTTGCTGGGCGTCCACCTTCACCACCGTGCCGATGATGAGGCCGCGCGCGTAGCTGCCGCCCAGACCCGAGGTGACGATGACGTCGCCGACGTTGACCTCGGCGTCGGCATCCAGGTCCTCAAGGTACAGAAGGCCGATCAGGCTGCCGCGCAGGATGCCCTCGGCGCGACTGAACTGCACCATGGCCGCAGCGCCCGATTGCGGGTCGGTGAGCAGGCGCACCGTTGCGGTGCTTCCGCTGGCCGATACCACCTGGCCCACCACGCCGGAGGTCCCGATGACCGTCTGGCCGGTCGAGATGCCCTCGTTCGTGCCCTTGTTGATGATGACCGTCTGGCTCCACGCCTCGGAGCTTCGGCCGATGACGCGCGCACCCGTGCCCTCGATCTGGTAGTTGTCCTTCAAATCGAGCAGCTTCTGCAGGCGCTGCGCTTCCTGCTTATATTCTTCCATCTGGGCATACTGCTGCTCAAGCTGGCTGTTGTACTCGCGCAAGCCCGTCAAGGTGTTCTGGTCGGCCGTGATGTTCTCCATGGTGTCGCCCACCGTGGAGGTTGCGGCCTCCACCGAGCCTCCCACGATGCGCAGCGGGCTGACGGCGCCCGACACCGCCGACTGCAGCGTGTGCAGCGGACCGGCCGACCCCTCGCGACCGTAAGCCGTGATCATGATGATGCTAGCCGCAATCAAGCCTATAAGCAGCGCTCGGCGCATAAGCGCCGAGCTTTGTTGTTGAAAATTAAGAGCCATAACGTTGAGGCTGTCCTATTTCGATCGCATGAGCGTCTGCTTGAGCGCCTGCGGGGTTTCGAGAACCTTCAGGCAGCCCATGACCACGTTCGTCAAAGCCGTCTCGCTCACCCACACGGGGATCTCCAGCTTGTCGGTTAGGTAGCGATCCAAGCCGGAAAGCAGGCCGCCGCCGCCGGTGAGCAGGATGCCGTTCTGGATGATGTCCGACGCCAGGTCGGGGTTGGTCTTCTTGAACGTCTCCTTGATGTGCACCACCATCTCCTCGCACGGGGCGATGAGCGCCTGGCGGACATCCTCGGACTGAATGGTGACTTCCTTGGGCTGCTCGGTGATGACGTCCTGGCCGGAGATGATCATGTCGCGCTCGCGGCCGTCCTCGAACGGCAGGATGGAGCCGATCTTGATCTTGATGATCTCGGCGGTGCGCTCGCCGATCTTGATGCCCAGAAGGTCACGCAAGTGCATGGCGATGGCCTCGTCCATGCGGTTGCCGGCCAAGCGCAGGCTGGAGGACGTGACGATGCCGCCCAGGGAGATGACGGCCACCTCGGTGGTGCCGCCGCCGATATCGACGACCATGGAGCCGGTAGGCTCGGTGACGGGCAGGTCGGCGCCCATGGCGGCGGCCATAGGCTCCTCGATCAGGTACGCCTGGCGGGCACCCGCCTGTACGGCGGCCTCGAACACGGCGCGCTTCTCAACGGAGGTGGCGCCGCAAGGGATGCAGATGACGATGCGGGGCTTGGCCTGCCACGGGTACTTGCGCGGCGCGGCCTTGTTGATGAACGCGCTGATCATAGCCTCGGTGACGTCGTAGTCGGCCACCACGCCGTCATGCAGCGGGTGCTCAGCCGAGAACGCGTCGGGCGTATGGTTGATCATGTTCTTCGCCTCGTGGCCGACGGCCAAGACGCGATGGGTGCTTTTCTCGATTGCGACGACGGAAGGCTCGTTGACGACGATGCCTTCGCCGGGAATGGCGACCAGGGTATTCGCGGTGCCGAGGTCGATGGCCATGTCGCACGACATCTGGCCAGTAAGACCCGAGAAGAAATCCAAGAATGACATGTAGGCAAACCCCTTGTGCTACGTTTCTAGTGAAACCAGATTCTAGCACAGGCGATTTCACCCGGTTTCCCTGCGCATGGAAATCCATCAGGGGTACGCATTAGGGATGAAGAAGGAAGCCTGGCGTCATACCGAGCATCAAGGCCAAGCCGACAAGCGCCGAGCAAACCGTACACAGCGCATCGCAAGCCGCTTCCCTATTGCGCCAACAGGGGGGGCACCCGACCAGCCCCATCAAGAAGCGGCCCGCATTTCGCGGGCCGCTTTCGGTCGTGCTGTTCGGTTCCTAGTGCACGCTGCAGCTGAAGCAGGGGTCGTAGGCTCGCACGAGCTTCTCGACCTCGGCGCGCACCTCCGGCGCCTCCGCGCCGTCGGCGATGAGCTTCTCGGCCAGCACGCGCATATCGGCCTCCAGGTTCGCGCAGTTCTGCGCCGTGGGGGTCATGATGGTGGCGTGCACCACGCGGCCGGCATCGTCCAGCTCGAGCTGATGGAACACCGTGCCTCGCGGCGCCTCGGTGAAGCCCGTGCCCACGCCTGCGCGCACCCCGAACGGCACCGGGGCGCTGCCGCCCTCGAACGGACCGTCAGGCTCGGCAAGCTTGCGGCACAGGTCGGCGCAACGCCCCAGCGCGTCGAGCACCTCCACCGCCTGGGCGACGTTGTTCAGGAACGGGTTGCGCTCGGGCGGACGAAGGCCGGCCTTGGCCGCCGCCACCTTCGCCTCCTGCGACAGCGCGCCCCATGATGCGTTGATGCGCGCCAGCGCGCCGGTGAAGTAGGTCTTCCCCGTCTGCCTGCAGCGGGCGAACAGCGCCGCGGAGTGCGACACCTCGTACTCCTCGACCTGCTCGCAGGCCCTATCGGCGTCGAACGTGACGCCCGCGTCCAAGAAGCGCGCCCAGCGGCTGTCCGCCACCGGGTAGCGACCCTCGGCAACCATGGCCATCATGTCGCCCTGAGTGGCGATATCGGGAACGGCGAAACCGTTGAACAGGTCCACCACCGCACGGGCGAACTCGCGCTCGGCGTCCAGCTTGTCGGCCATGGCCAGGTACTCGTCGCGCGACGGCTCGTGGGTGAAGCCGCCCACCACCGCGGTAATCGGATGGATGGAGCGACCGCCCACCAGGTTGCACAGCTGGTTGCCCAACGACTTCAGGCCCAGCGCCTGGTCGAACAGCTCGGGGTTGGCCTTGGCCAGCGGGAACACGCTTGCCATGTCCAAAAAGTCGGGCGCGGCGAACACGAACAGGTGCGACGCATGGTTTTGCAGGTAGCTGCCGTACACCAGAAGCTCGCGCAGCGCGCGCGTGCGGTCGGTGACCTCCACGCCGAAGATGCGCTCGATGGCCAGGATGTCGGTGATCACGTGGCTTGCCGAGCAGATGCCGCACACGCGGCTGGCGATATACGGCACGTCGGCGAACTTGCGGCCCACCACCATGGACTCGAACAGGCGCGCCGGCTCCACCACGTTCATCTCGCACGTTTCCACCGCACCGTCCTTGATGGACAGATGCACGTTGCCATGGCCCTCAACGCGGGCGATATGGTCTACCGAAATGGCGGTCCTCGTCATATCGATTCGTCTCCTATTCGCGCGCCGACTGCGCGCGTTCAACCTGGTTGAACAGCGCCAGCGCCTCGTCGAAATCGTCCGGGTCCACGCCCGCGCGCTCGCACGCGGCACGCGCGGCGTCAAGGTTGGCGTCGGGGGAAAGCCCGCGGCAGCCGTTGCACGCCCGCCCGAGGTTCACGCACTTCGCACCGCAGCCGGCCACCGTCACCAGACCCAGGCACAGCTGGCCCTGATCGAAGAAGCAATCAGTGCCGTTGCGCTTGCACTGCCCGCACATGGTGCCCGTGCGGTCGAACTTGTTCGAGCCATACAGCGCGCGCTGCAGCACGTCGATGAAGTCCATGGTGTCGACCGGGCAGCAGCGCACCGTGTGGTCGACGTCGATGACCGCGCCGACCGGGCGCGGCACCACCATGGAGCCGCATGCTGCCGGCACGTCCTTGTACACCTGGCTCGGGCGTTTGAAGAAGTTGCGCGCGGCGATGCCGGGGATACCGGCAGTGGCGGCGCAGGCACCCAAGGCGATGACGCACTTGGCGCGCTCGCGCAGCTTGCGCACCGTGGCCTCGGATTCCTCGGTGGTCACGGCGCCCTCGATGACGGCCACGTCGAACTCCTCCGGCATGGGCTCGCTCGAAGCCAGCTGCCAGTAACGCAGGTCGATCTGGCCGAGCACGTCGGTCAGGTGCTCCTCAACGTTGGTGATCTGGAGCTGGCAGCCGAAGCAGCTGGCAAGCCCGACCACCACGACGCGCGGAAGGTCGCGCGCCTGGCGCTCGTCGTATCCGCATCCCATGTTCGTGCCTCCCATCTACATCGACCCCTGGATGTTCTTCGCTTCCCAATAGTTGAACACGGGCCCGTCGATGCAGCAGTACTGATGCCCGATCTGACAGTGGCCGCATTTGCCCATGCCGCACTTCATGTGGCGCTCGAAGCTCATGTAGATATGGTCGTAGCTGATGCCCTTCTTGCGCATCTCGGCGACCACGAAGCGATACATGACCGGCGGGCCGCACACCGCGCCGAAGGTGTTCGCCGGGCTGATCTCCAAATGCTCGAAGGGCTTGGTGACCAGGCCCACTTCGCCATCCCACGTGTCGTCGGGGTTGTCGACGGTCAGGTACAGGTCGAAGTCCTTGCGGTGACGCCACATCTCGAACTGGTTGCGGAACATGACCTCGGAGGGGTTCTTCGAGCCATAGATAATGGTGACCTTGCCGAAATCGCTGCGCTCGTCGTGGATGTTGTTGATGAGGCTGCGAAGCGGCGCGATGCCCAGGCCGCCGGCAACCAGCAGGATGTCGTGGCCCTTCATCTCCTCGAACGGGAAGCCGCGGCCGAAGGGCCCGCGGATACCCACGATGTCGCCGCATTGCATCTTGTGCAGCGCCTCGGTGAAACGACCGGCGCGGCGCACGCACAGCTCGATGAAGCCGCGCTTGGAGGGGCTTGACGAGATGGAGATGGGAGCCTCGCCCACGCCGAAGATGGTCAGCTCGACGAACTGGCCCGGCTCGTGGCGGAACGCCTCGCGAATGCGCTCATCGATCAGGCGGAACTCGAACAGCTTCTCGGTTGCCGTCAGCTCGGTGATGGACGTGATGCGCGCCGGCCACGGACGATACGGGTTGGCTGCCATGAGCTCCTGGCCCGTCATGGCTGCCGGCTCATCGTGGTACGGCGATACGACCACGGGGTTGAAATCGGTGTTAGCAGGCACCTTCGGCCCCCTTCTTCTCGAAGAACTCCAGCACGCGAATGGGGTTGATGTCGGCCTTGCACGCCTTCACGCAGCGGCCGCAGCCCACGCACAGCATGCGGTCGTAGGTGGCCAAAAAGCCGTTGAGCTTGTGATACATGCGATGGCGCACGCGCTCGCGGCCCGTGGGGCGGAAGTTGTGGCCGCCGGCCACCACGGCGAACTGCGGCGAGGTGCACGCATCCCAGATGCGCTGACGCTCGCCGGTTTGCCCGTCAGGGTCGAGCACGTCCTGGATATCGAAGCAGAAGCACGTCGGGCACACGGCGGCGCAGGCGTTGCACGCCAGGCACTTGCTGCCCAACTCCTCCCAAAACGGATCGGAGTGGAACGCGTCCATGAGCATGGCCACGTCCTGGATCTCGGGGATCTCGGGATTGAACGCAGCCTGACGCGCACGCGTGGCGTGGCGGAACTCGATACGGTCCTCGTTGGTGGCGTCGCGCAGGTCGACCGCGGACTCGAGGATGTTAGCGGCCTCGACGCTGGAGATGCTGACAAGGAACTTGTCGCCCAGGCGATGGAGGAACAGGTCGTAGCCGAAACGCGCCTCGTCGGCATCCCACAGGTTGCAGAAGCAATCGGAGTCGGGGCTGCACGACACGCCCACGATCAGCGTGGCGGCGCGGCGGGCCTTGTAGTACGGATCGGGATAACGCCCGTCGCGGAACACCAGGTCCAGACGGTTGATGGCGTTGATGTCGCACGCATGGGCGCCGAAGATCACGCGCGGGACCACTTCCTCCTGGAAATCGGCCACCTCGTTGGTGGCGGCGTTGTAACGCATGAGCGTTTCAGTGGGAGGAAGGAAGTAGCGCTTCGGCGATGCGAGCGTGGTGTCGTAGGCCAGGTCCATCTCGTCAGGCGAGGTGATGGCCTCGAACGAATAGTGCGCACCGCGCTTCACGGGGGCCACGACCTCGTAGCCGTCCATGAATGCCGACACCAGTGCGGGTAGCTCCGCGGCGTCGAAAACTCGATAGAGCATGTTTCATCCGTTTCTCGTCTTACGGCATTGCGGGCTCCGATATCGCAAGCACCTGCACGGCGAACCGCAGGGCGCTTGCAGGCGGCACGGCCACCCCCTTAGGGCAGCGTACCGAGGCAACACGCGCGAACAGTATCCCAACATCCCGCCCAAAGAAAAAGCCCCCTGCCCGCTTGAGCGGGCAAAGGGCCTCCAAAGTTGCAGGATGCCGGTCGGCTTATGCGAAGAAGATGCCGATCTCGCGCTCAGCGGACTCCGGGGAGTCGGAGCCGTGAATAACATTCTCGTCCATAATCAGACCGAAATCGCCGCGAATCGTGCCGGGGGCAGCTTCAGCCGGATTAGTGGCGCCCATGAGGGTGCGCACCTTGGCGACGGCGCCCTCGCCGGAGATGACCATCTTCACGACCGGGCCGGAGGTGATGTAGGAGATGAGGCCGTCGTAGAACGGCTTGCCCTCGTGCTCGGCGTAGTTGGCCTTGGCCTGGTCAAGCGTCACCATGCCCAGCTCCATGCGCTCGACGGTCAGGCCGGCGCGCTCGAAGCGGTTGACGATCTCGCCGATGTGGCCGTTGCGCACACCGTCGGGCTTGATCATGCTGTAGGTCTTCTGGATAGCCATGATTGGTACCTTTCTTCTTATCTCTTATCCCAAGCGCCCGTTTCCACGGGCGCAGGTTACCTTGGTTGCGGCTTCGATGCTTGACTGCGCATCGAGCCGTTTGGAGTCAGGCCCGGACGCGAAGTCCGCAGCTCGTCGAGCCGTTAGTTCTGGCTGGGGAAGTACAGCTCCACGTTGCTGACCTTCCAGCCGATGAGGTCGCGCACCATGGACAGCTTGTACTGCATCTGCCCGCCTTGTTCGGTCTCGGCGGACACGTACACGGTGGAGTCGGTCATGGACTTCTCCACGGCGTTGATGGTGGGTGCGGAATCCTTCACCAGCGAGTTGGTCATGGAAGCGGCGGATGTGTCGCTGACCTCGGCGGAATACAGCGCAGAGGCGTTATCGGGGTCGGCGAACAGCTGCGTTGCCACGCTGTCCTGGCTGGGGTAGCCCCAACCCTGCGTGTACATGAACAGCGCGCCGCCGAAGGCCGCCACCACGAGCAGGATGATGACGACGAAGATCTTCAGACCCACGTTGCGGCGCTTGCGATCGCGCTTGGCAACGCCCTTGGACCACTGCTCCAGCTCCTCGTCGGAAGCGCTGAAGAAGCGATCATCGCCTGCTGCCGCGCCGTACTGGCCGGCATCGGCGGCGTAGGGGTCGCCGTAGTAGTACGGGTCGGCCTGCTGGGCGGCGTAGGGGTCCTGCTCGGCGTACATAGCGGAGCCGTCGGCCGCCACATCGATACCGGAAAGGTCCGCCGAATCGGAGGGCGCTGCGCCACTAGGAACCGAGACCGGGGCCATGACCTGGGTGATCTCGGACGTGCCCTGGGCGACGGCGGCCACCGCGCGCTGGTAATCGACGCTTGCGGAGTCGGACAGGAAGTACGTCTTGTCGGCGATGGACTCCTCGAAGGCGTTGACGGCCTTCTGCATCTGACCGGTTGCGACGTAGGCCTGGCCGAGGTTGGCGTACAGGCGGTTGCGCATCTCGGGTTGCATGTCGAACTGCAGGGCGCTTTCGTAGGACGACACCGCATCGGCGGCGCGGTTGAGCGCCATGAAGCACACGCCCAGGTTCAACAGGGCCTTGGTGGGATCGGGGTTGGCCTCGTCAAGGGCGGCGTTGCGGAACGCCACGCCTGCTTCGGCGGTCTTGCCCATCTTCAGAAGCGCGTTGCCCATGCCCGTGTAGGCCTTGTAGGCGGAATCGTACTTCGCATCGGATGCGGCCGCCTCGAAGTTGGCCACGGCGTCCTCGTAGTCGTGCAGGGCGGCATAGGCCATGCCCAGGTTGTAATGCACGCCGCCGCGGGCGTCGTAGGCCTCGTCGGCCACGGCCTGACCGTAGGCCTGGATTGCCTCGTTGGGCTGCTTGAGCTTCACCAGGCAGTTGCCCATCTGGTGGTACAGCTGGCCCATCTCGCCGGGGGCGAGGGGGCTGGCCTCGTCCTGCAAGCACTGCTGGTAGGCCTCCAAGGCGCCTTGGAAGTCCTTCTGCGCATAAGCTGCGCGGGCTTGCTGGAATAACTGGTTGTTCATCTGGATCCTTCGCTATCTTGTACGCTTCGGAATACTGCGGTTAGCAGGTTATTCGGCGGCGTTCTCGATCTCGATGCCCTCGATCACATCGCCGACGCGAAGCTGGGCGATGACATCCATGCCCTCGATGGTCTGGCCGAACACGGTGTAACCGCTGTCCAGCATGGGCTGGGCGCCCAGGCACAGGTAGAACTGCGAACCCGCGGAATCAGGGTTCTGGCTGCGAGCCATGGCCAGCGCGCCGTCGGCGTGATGGTTGTTGGGGTTGGTGGAGTACTCCTCCTTGATGCAGTAGCCCGGGCCGCCGGTGCC
>CAKUJT010000071.1 GCA_934661765.1 uncultured Senegalimassilia sp. | reverse complement strand
ATACACAGCATTTTCCAGTGCCTTTTCATGTTTCTTTTTGTTTAAAAGCCGTATAAACAGGTCTCCCTTTACTTTGGAATAATTATTTACATTCTGTACTTTTTTGAAAAGCCTTGCATCTTTTAATTTCAGGATTTCATTTGTAACAGTATCTCCAATTCTTTTTATGGAAATACCATCCAGATAATCCTCATATAACTCTTCCGTATGGATTCCACATACTTCTTTCCCTTCTGAACTTACACGACATTCCACAAATAAACGGTCTCCATTCGGAGCCATCCCCTCTTCATCTTTTGCTTCAAAATAAATTCGCTCTTCTTGCAGATTTAAAGCATCTAACAGATACGCTCTTAAGTTTTCGACAAACTTTTCATAACTTAAAATTTCATTCATAATATTTTGATTTCCTTTCGTTAGGATTATACAGATACTGCTTACCACTTAACTATTACGCAGCCTTATCTACCTTTTCTAATAATCAGTGCACTTCCTTTAAATTAACCGTAGTAAAGTTAACCTTTACTTTTTCCATATATACAGAAATCTTATCTTCGATTCTGCTATAGTAGTAGAGTTCTTCTGACAATAATTTTTCTTCAAACACCATACCATTCCTACACTTAAACACCATAGCATTCCTATACTCAATCACCATTTCATTGAGTTCAGTCTTAATATCTTCTAAATTACTCTCATTTGCACTGTAAATTGTACTTTCATTCCCACTTGTAAATAAAATGTACAAATCACTTCCCATAAGCTGTGCCAGTCTTTGAAGGACACCAGGGTAAAATACGGAAATCGCTCCATATTCTTTTGTATTTGTGGAAAGTCGAACCCCCATAACTTTATCACTTTTCGATAAGCAGAATGCTCCATTCTCCATAAAGGATCCTCCCCACTTGTTCTCATCATTAGTACAAATGAGAGGGGGTGCCATCTGGCAGGTATTTTTAAGTGCCTCTTCCATAACAGCCTCTTTTGTCATTTCCCATTGTTCCAAATGCTGATTTTTTATCTTTATGCCTGTAAAATACCCGTTCGTGTTACTAAGCATCATATACAGGACACAAGCGATATCGCCAACATCCTCATGCACTGCATCTTCCATCTCAAGTGAATGCTCTTTCTTGTTAAGAGGTTTTACAAAAAGGTATTTTTTGATTTTTTGATAACTGTCAGGAGTCATCTTGTTCTCTAACATGCCAACCGTTTTCAGTTTCGCGATTTCCTCCTGTACAGAATATGAAATTGACTCCATCGAACTCCCTTCCATATAACGCTCATATAAATCTTTCACGTCAATACCGCACAGTTGCTTTCCACTTAAATTTTCAAATGCCTCCACAAATAAGCGATCCTTATTATCTATGGCTTTCTTTTTAAAAAATATTTGCTGTTCCTGTAAGTTCAAAGCATTCAAAAGCTGTTTTCTTAATACCTCAACAAATTCCAAATATCCTAACTTCATCGTAATAATCCTTTCTGCGGTTTCTCTATGACCGCTGATCCAGCATCCAATTTTCAATCTGCAATTCCGTACCATTCATTTTCCTTATGTCTTATGCCATCCACACAGAGCTGGTTTACATATATAATCTCATTGCCGTCAGGCTCTTCCTGGACAAGAATAAGAAGATCATTTTTCCTTCCTTTTGCTTTTGGTTGTTTGCCGCGTACAATTACGAATCCATTATTGCCCACACCTGTTTCTTTGCAAACCAGGCTGCACCATGGGCGGTCCGGATGTATTGCCATATACGCTGCTCCCCGTAGTAAAAGCATTGAAAAATCCAGTTCCTCCTTCAGTTCCATCTTTGTGCACGAGATTTTGGTATCCCGGTCATCTTCATCCAGATCTCCAAATGCTTTCACTACAAAATACCTGGAGTTTCTCCAATTCGGATAGTGGACAAGACAATCCAGCGGATTTTCCGCACAATGGAATCCATTCTGTCTGCAATTTGCCTCCGTTGTCTCATTGATCCCATATCGTTTAAATTGATAACCCCTGCAACTTAAATTTTTTTCAAACCCTTTGTATGCAATCATATTCAGGCTCCTAAATTAAATAAAGAAAGCTGCTCCGGTTCTTCTTTCTTTTGCGCTGCTGGCTTTGCTGCCACCTTTGCATCTTCCGAAACATCTTTCTTCGTATCTGCATCTTTTGATTTTGTTGACAATGTCCTGATTGATTCTGCTCTTTTCCAGGCTTTCTTTATTGTATCTTTTTCTTCCTGTGCTTTTTTCTCCATGTCTTTACGGTCGTCCAACAGGTAATAGTCTATTACCCAGGCAAATACCTCTGTAGAGCCAATCGCTATACCAGCATTTTGCCCCACACCAGTTTTTCCCTCTTTCTTTGCCTTTTCCAGCGCCGTCTCATATGCTTTTTCATGGACATATTCGAGACAGTGTCTCAGCGTCTTATGAGGCTGGAGGATCACATCTTTCATAACAGGATCTTTTCTGGCAAGGTCTAAAAGATACGTGCCAAGCACGGTCGCATACCCTGAATCCTGCAAAAGAAGCATTTCTTCTGTCAGTTTTTCGGTTACTGAACCGGATTGCCCCATTAATGGAACTTTCAACAGGCAGCAGCTTTTTCCTGCTATAAATGCATCCGTGTCCTCCTTCGGAATAGCATGCTCTTTCGCAAGCCTTTCAATTGCCGCTACATTTTGACAGGTCCGGTAATGCTCGGCCAGAATATTTAATTCCTCTTTACTTTTTGCAAGTCTTTCCAGCATATAAAATTCCTCCTGCTACTATGCAGCTTTTTGTTTCAGGTTTTCCTGCATTTCACCTGCAGCAGCCTTTTGCACCTCCTGTGATTCCCTGTCAAGTTCATTCACCAGGTTCAGGATTACCCGGCGTACCCAAAGGTTTCCATTCCACTTCTTTTCAAGGGTCTCCGCACTCTCTACAATGTCTTTCCACACATTATCATCCAATGCACGATGTCTGTATTTCTTATAAAGTGGATAGATTTCATGCATAACCTTTTCGGCATCCACGTATATGATAGAATTCATATTGGATAACAGCCCCATCAGAACCGGATGCCTGTCATATTTTTGAATCAGTTCCTGGATTCCAACAGGCTTCTTTCCTGTATACAATCCTAAAAAGTCATTAAATATAGGTCCGATTATATTACTATGTTCCATTTGTATCCTCCTCTGCTTTTTTGATTCTCGCTGTTACAGTTTCAGGTAAGCATCCAAACGCATCTGCAATCGCGTTTTTACTGTATCCCTGTGAAAACAGCTTTTTCATCATAAGTCCCTGCTCTTTTTTCTTTAATTCTTTCAGGGAGGAATCCCTGATCTTATTTTTCAGAATTTTTTTGCTTAACGGATGACCTGGACCATACTGATAGATTTTCCATGCCTCCGCTGCATTTAATCCGCATACAATTGCCAGGACCAGGCAATAGTAACCAGCGTATTCTTCGTCCCTTATGCCTAATCGCCCTCTTCACAGATTCTTTCCTAGTCTAAAGTTTTCTGTTCCATGTTTATCCTCCGATTTCCATATTTTCTTTTTTGAATTATCCCGTTTCTCCTTTCTTTTGTATTTGCTCCCTTTGCTTGGATTCCAGATTTTTGCAACAAAAAAAGACACCAAAAATCCATTCCAGGTTTTTGATGTCTTTCCTTGTTTTCCAGATATAGTTTCTCAAATGATTGCTCCTGGCTTTACACCAGAACAAAATTTTACTGCATAGTGGGCTATGCATAAACGATAATCCAATTGTAGGACAGCACAATATATAGTACATGTCAACAGTTGCATTCACATATATTGTATTTTATCGTGGAAGACGAATGGTCTTTCTATCTTTTTTTCAAAAATCATCTTACTTCAAGCCACTGATCCACATTTCCAAAATGCACAGCCTGAAGCTGATCTACATCTATCGCTTGTCCGAAGCTATTTCGAATCACCACAACACCATTTTTCTTGTCCTCTAGTTCACCACCACCTCCAATTCCGCCTAAAGCCGAATCAAAGTTTACGACTGTACCATCTTTATACCTCACAGCATCAATATGGGTTCTTGCATAAAGATCCATTCCGCAATCAGAACCATTGTACTCAAAGCGATTTCTTTCATCCTCATATACCTTCATTGCATCCTGATAGTCAAGATAAATTTTCCAGAAAAATGGGGATATCTCCATGCTTCTCACATTAATTTCATAGCCTCCAAAATCACATTTCTTGTTCACCTCCAGAAGCGTTTCTGGATCAAGTTCTCCAACAGTCCATTCAAAGTTCCAGGTTCCCTGTGCCACTACAGTTCCTTCCGATGCTTTGTCTCCGTCTTCTGTCAGATTTTCTAATGTGATCTCTACTTTTTTTCCACTTAAATTGTAATCGGAGTCATAAGAAAAAGTTGCCTCATAATACTGAAGATGCGCAGATGTATTTGCATCATCCTCTAAATATGCCAAACCTCCGCCTACACTGCATGATCCAAATTGTTCATCTCCAAACACTGATTTTCCGTCAATTTTTATATCCAAATGTTCGAAAGAAGTATTTTGATCCATGGAAATATCCGCTCCGGTCTTTATCTCAAAAACTGCATATAAAATCCCCTGATCCTGAAGAGAATCTGACAGAGCAACTGTTACACCATTATGTGTTTCTGACTGGTTAACATTTTGGATATAATTCGTTTCTTCCAAAGATTTCTGTTGTTCCTCGGACGGATTTAATCGTTCTTTTAATACTACATTCCACTTCAGAAATTCTTTTGCGGCTACGGTAACAGTCATGCAGGCGCAAAGTGCAGCTGCTACTGTCAAAACACGAATCCGGATTTTTTTATTTTTCCTTTTGTTGTCCGATATCGTCGTTTCTTCAATCTGTCTCAACGTTTCTTCAAATTTTTCATGGAACTCCTGTGGTACCTTCGGTGCTGAGTCCTTCCAGTTATTTTCTAACATGGCATATGCTCCTTTCTTGTCATTTTTTCGGATACTTTGCAAATACTTGTGTTTACAATAGATTTTCGTTCCGTTTCCTCGAGAAGCTGTTCCCTTAAAAGTTCTCTCGCCTTAGAGAGTCTGCTTTTGATCGTTCCCTCTGGGATATTAAAAATTGCACTGATTTCTTTCAGAGAAAAGCCCTCAATATAATACAAGGTTACCAGTATTCTCAGATTTTCCGGAAGTTCCATAATTGCCATATACAGGTGGTCGTAACGGTTCTCTTCAAACATTTGCGCATTTTCCATGTATTCTTCATAAGGAATGATATTTTTTCTTTTGCGAATGATTCCGTTACACTCGTTAATTAGTATTCGGGTGATCCAGGTTCGGAAAAATTTCTCTTTTTTTAATGTATCCAGCTTTTCATATGCTTTGAGAAGCGTTTCCTGAACAGCATCACAACAATCTGCATCATTTTTTAAAATGGATTTGGCCACATGATATAGCATCGCTTCTGCATCGTGGACCTCCTTAATAAATGCACTTTTTGTCATAGCCTGTTTCTCCTTTGGTCCGGACATTTATACACGTGTTTTTTTATTTTACATCAATTAGATGCATTTGAACATCAATCGGTTCTCCCAAAACAGTTTTTTCTAAAAATAAAACAGTTTTTTTGAAGTAACTGGTTCTTGACACATAATATACCTTGCAATATTGAAGGAAGCTGATTTAATCCGAAACCAAAGAGAAGAAAAGTTTATTTATTATGAATTAAATACTTCCGTATTGAAAGATCTCATGCTGTGGATCACAGATTTGAAAGGAACATCGGACGATGAAGGAAATGATAAAAAAATATAGAGGTTCATTAATTAGCTCTATACTGATAATCCTCACAGAAATGTCACAGACAGGTGCCTTTTATCGGCTGAAATCTCACAATTTTGTGACATTTGAAAACGGCCACCCTTTCGGATGACCGTTTCTCGTCTATGTATCTTATTCAGCAATGCGTAGCCGTTCCACAACTGTTTTCTGTGCCATTTTATTATAGCAGACCAAAGGTACAAAGGCGGTAATGAGAACTAATGGTATTACACAAAGGAACACAGGAAGCAGGGTAAAATGCCATGTAAAATAACTTAATTCTGCTCCCATCATTCGAACCACTGTCAGACTCCCCACGATAGAGATGAGCAGGGAACATATAAGCCCCAATGCGGAATACCCAATCCCCTCAATCATTAGCATCTGTTTAACTTGTCGGCCTGTCATACCAACCGATTGCAGCATGGCCAGTTCTTTGTATCTGGACAAAATAGAGGTCATCATGGAATTGATAAAATTCAGTATGCCAATCAACGCCAGAATCGCACAAAGAGCACCTCCCACAAGACGGTACATGTTAATCATCCCATCAAAAGTCTGCCGCAGTGTCACTTTTGACAGATAATCCAAAGCTGTGTCCGTATTTGTAGTGTAGTTTTTCAGCCAGTTTTCCGTGGCAAGCTGGTATTCATTAGCTACATTGAAGATGGTTTTCATGGCCGGCTGGTCGGCGGATACCATATTTCCCAGCAGCTCATTTGTCGGGAAAATATAATCCAGTCCCATATCTACCTGTACAGGTGTTTCTAACGCTTTCGGTATATCTACCACAGCCAATACATCATATATTTTGTTTGTTCCATCAAGCTGCTGCACACAGATCTTGTCTCCCGGTTGATACAAACAGAGAGAACCGTCACCCATCATCCGCAGCGGTGTTACATACACGCCGGTTCCAGCTCTCCATTTTTCCATGTTCAGCTCTCCATCCAAAACCTGCACATACTCTGCCGGAAAGTCGTCTAACCCGTACACATTGACACCATGTTCCTGTCGAACCCTATAATTTCCCAACTCATTTGCTATATCACGGGAAGAAACCGCAAGTTCCTGCAACTTTGTAAGATCATGTTTGGAAAGCGGCTGTTTGGAAGTCCACAGGTACACATTGCCTATATCTTCAAGACCATTCAAACTTTCAGCCTCACGAATGAAATCCTGGCTCACATTCGCCGTGTTATACGGGGCATAGCTGTTGATTACCGTTGTATCGGACACTGTAAAATCCGTAAGACTAAAATCAGCCACAAACTTATCGAAATCAAAGGAAGTCACATAGGTATAGACACTGTTCAAAAGAACGATGCTGAGTGCAAAGGACAAGGTAACAATCGTTACTTTTTTCTTATTGCGGCCAAGATTGCTTTTTGCCATCATAACTGTGCTTATGCGTTTACTGCGACGGTCTTTCTTTTTTCCTCCTGCCTGCTCGACATAGTGCAGCGCCTCTATCGGGGAAACCTTGGCTGCCATCGCAGCAGGTTTTTGGCAGCTAATCAAAACAGTAATCATAGAAAAAACAATCGCCACCAAAAAAATCGACGGATTTACCGTAGTAACGACCCTTATATCATCCGTCAGCATATTTACAATCGCAGGCAGCAGCAATCGACCAATTGGCCATCCCAACAATAGACCAATAGGTATACCCATAAGAGATAGCTTAATTGCTTTTCTATAAACGATTTTTCTTATTTGTCTTGCAGTGGTTCCCAGTGTTTTCAACATTCCATAAAACCGAATATCCTGTGCGATAGAAATATAAAACACATTGTAGATTAGAAGATACCCTGCGATAAAGATAACCGCAATACCAACTACAAGGGGCAGCATGGAAGAAAGACTGACCGTTGCCGTTTGGTAAGCGTCGTTAATACTTACCCGTTCATCTAAACCGTATTTGGAAGTCACATCTAATGCTAGCTTTTCAATGTTCCATGCCGTAGGCATCATCATAACAGCATCAATATAACCGGTTCCCACAGGTGGGGTTGTTCCGTCCGTTTCCCCGTGGATGACAGGAGCTACCTGTTCCGTATATTCTTTGGATAATAGAATTGTTTGACGGTACGCCACAGCATCCCCATCCCAAATGCCGCAAAGCGTAAAGGTATCGCTAAATGTATCCGTATCAGTTATAAAGGTCAGTTCCATCTGTGTACCAACCTCATCAGGTAATCCCATCGCTGCCAGAACAATACGGCTGGTGGCAATCTCATTTTTCTGTTCCGGCAGATATCCGGTGTCGGGGGTGTTAAAAGTTAGTTCTGCATAGGTTTCATCACTATATCGCAGTTCCGTGGGTGTCTTGTTGAACTTATCACCCACGGCATTTCCTATGATAATCGAGTATCCGCTGTCCTTCACCCCTGTATCCGATGACAGCCGTTCATATTCTTCCCAAGATAAACGCTTGATACCTGCATGGGCAGAAGTGCCGGTTGTCCTCATATTACTTTCCTGCATAGCAGTCTGCAAGCTAATGGCAATCGTAAACAGGCTGGTAAAAAGCAGTGTGGCAAGCAAAATCGCCAATACAGCAATGGTGTTTCTCCGGGCTTTCAAAGAACGCTTTGCCAGAAGTTTCAGGACAGGTCTGTTGTTATTCCCAAATAAGATATCTGTCATATTTTCGCCCTCCTTTACTTGGAAATTCTGCCGTCCTCAATACGGATAATACAGCCGGCAAGCTGGGCAATCTCATTGTTATGAGTAATCATCACAATGGTCTGATGGAATTTCTGGCTGGTAACTTTCAAAAGTCCTAATACATCACTACTTGTCCTGCTGTCAAGGTTTCCGGTCGGTTCATCGGCCAAGACAATGGCTGGTTTGGAAACAAGGGCACGCGCAATTGCCACACGCTGTTGCTGACCGCCGGAGAGGTTGTTGGGCATATTGTTTAGCTTATCCTCCAGTCCCAGCATCTGCACTACTTCTTTCATAAACTTCTTATCTACCTTGTTTCCGTCCAGTTCCACAGGCAGCACGATGTTTTCGTAGACATTCAGCACCGGCACCAGATTGTAGTTCTGGAAGATAAAGCCGATGTTACGTCTGCGGAAGATGGTAAGCTGTTCATCCTTGAATTCAGAGAGTTCTTTTCCTTTTACTTGAATGCTGCCGGAAGTCGGTGTATCCAAACCGCCCATCATATTCAGCAAGGTGGACTTACCACTGCCGGAAGTACCAACGATGGCAACAAACTCTCCCTCCTCAATGGAGAGGGTTACGCCATCCAATGCTTTTGTGATGTTCGGCTCAGTGCCGTAATATTTTTTTAAATCTGTTGTCTGCAATATGCTCATATAGAACACCATCCTTTCTTTGTGATGGTTTTATCATAAAGACCGAACCTCACAGAAATGTCACGAGCTACAAAGAATTTATAAGAAATTCGGTTCCAAATGTCATAAGTCTGTGACATTTCAATTTTGAGGGAATGTCGGTACTACTTTCGGAGCAGGAAAACAGAAAAGGTTGAGCCTTGCCCAATCTCTGATGCCACCCGGATATAGCCTTCCTGCAAGGTCACGATCTCACGGGCCAGATACAGACCAATCCCAATCCCCTCCACATCATGTACCGCATCTTCCCGGTAAAACCGTTTGAAAATCGTCCCCTGATGCTGTTCCGAGATGCCGATGCCGGTGTCGGCAATGTTGATCTTTACATACATTTCCCAGCCTTCCACAGACACACGGATCTGTCCGCCTGCCGGGGTGTACTTCACTGCGTTATCCAGAATGTTGAACAGAGCTTCGCTTGTCCATTTTCTATCGTGTCGCGCATCCAGATGCTCTGGACATTCCACCTGTACATCTATTTGTTTCTTTTCAGCATTGAACAAAATCCAGCCCAGGGCTGTGGCAAGGGTATCATAAACCGGCTGCTGTTTTTGATCCAACGAAATGACTCCCGTTTCCAAGCGGGAAGTTTTAATCATGGCCTGCATGAGAAAGTCCAGCTTATCAAGCTGACTAGCCTGGGCTGTCAGAAATTCCTTTTGCTTCTGCGGAGGAACCTCGTTTTCAAGCAGCGTGTTGTTGATCATCTTCAAGTTGGCAATCGGGGTCTTGACTTGATGGGAAATATCAGAGATCAGCTCTTGCAGGTCAGCCCGTTCCTTTGCGATGTTGTTTTTATTTTCCTGCATGACTTCGTACAATCGCCCCAGCCGGTAGTTGATTTTATAGAATAGGCTTTCTTCCTCAATCGTCTGCTTCGGTTGCACAATATCCCCAGAAAGCATATCATCCATTTGGCCACAAAAGGAATCGGAGAACATGATCAGTTTCCGACGGATCAGGGTCACAAAGCAGATGACGCAAAGCAACACAAAGACACTGAACAAGAATACATACCCGACAGCGGTTATATTCTCGGTCAGCAGATAAATAGCGGCAGAAACCACACCAACTGCCAGCAGCAAGAGTATTCCCAAAAGGATACAGGCTTTGTTGATGGAGAATTTTCGTATATTCATTTCAGCGTCCCTCCAATCCATATATAGCCCATGCCGTACACCGTCTTAATGTACTGGCGGCCTTCCGTTTCAATTTTGTTTCTCACCCGGCTGATGGCTACGGTCAGGGCGTGTTCATCCACAAAGTTCCCATCGGCATCCCACAGTTTTTCAAGTAGCATCTGCCTAGTCAAAACAATCTGCGGATTTTTGGTCAGGATTTTCAACATCCGATATTCCAACGGAGTGAACACCAGCGGCTTACCGGACAGGGAAGCAGTCATCTCTGAGAAATTGATGGATAATGCGCCATCCTCATAGCAATCTCCGCCACTCTGTTTCGCCAGCCGTCCCAATAACACGGACAGCTTTTTTTGAAAGACGCTCATTGGGAAAGGCTTGGTCACATAGTCCTCAGCGCCCAGCTCATATCCTTTGAGCATATCACTCTCCATATCATTTGCGGTCAGGAAGATCACCGCTGTATCTGGCCGGCGCTCTTTTACCTCACCGCAGAAATCAAAGCCATTCCCATCTGGCAGGTTTACATCCAGCACGATCAGGTCATAGTCCTGCTTAGTTAGAAAATTACTGGCTGCTGATTTTGTCAATGCAGAGTCCACGACATAGCCCGCAGCATCCAAGTTATAGCACAAGGTATTATTCAAAAGTCGGTCATCCTCGACTACTAAAATTCGCATTGTATCACACTCCTTCATTCTTAGTGTAGCATTCAAATGTCACAGAAACCTCACAAGAAACTATTTCTTGTTTCCTTTGTATCTCTTATCGAGTGGTTTTTGTGCTTCTCTTGGTATCAGCCAAACACCGGCCATTTTCACAGCGCCGGGGACACGCTCACCAGCACAATAATAATTTACCCTACGAGGTGCCACGCCCCACTTTTCGGCGGTCTCTTTCAATGTCATATAGTCCATTTCGCACCTCCAGTAATAAAATGTCAATAGTTTTTTAATCACTTTTTTCAAAAAGGCAAAAAAAATAGAACGTATAGATTATTTCCATACGCTCTATCTCACATTTCATATTAAATTTTTGAATTCTACAAACTGTGATTTTCTTAACTCTTTTAATTCGACAAGCTGGGAGTTGTATCATAATCGTTGTTCAAAATATTCAAACAATTTTTGATATGTTCTGCGAAAACCAGCTTTTCCAAATCTCTTCTCTAATAAGTCATATCCCTTTTGATACTCTTTTTTCAAGGCATATGCACAAGCAAAATAAATATATTGCCTATCATCCATCCAAAGTCTTTTATCTTGCATTTCATACATTCTTATATATTGTTCTATATTTTTAAGGGAATTTAGAAACGGTATTGTATTCTTAACAAAATATTCTTTTATTTTCAATGAAAGTGTTTTAATATCTGACTCATTATATATGAACCATCGCTCATATTCTTTACCTGTTTGAATTGGCTGTCTTAGTGTCAAATCTTTTAGGCTGTCAATTATAATGTTTTCTCCTAAAACAGCAGTTGCAAATTGATTTACTTCTGGATAATGCACAGATAACCACGGATATATACGAGCTAATGCATCTGGTTGTCCTAAAGGATGTGTTTGAAATACAAGTTCAATTTTCTGTTTGGTGTTCCCGAAAGTTCTTGAATAAATAAGTCCGTTTCTTCTCCTCTTAAATCCATATTCGCTCATTATCTCATCTATTTCATCAAAAGTATCAAGCACTAATTTCTTAACATCTTTATTCATTGCTCACCCACATCCTTACAAATTCAAACTTTGTTATTTAGATTTATCCTTGAAAAAGCCAATTAAAATTAAAGCAATACCGAGAATTGCTACTGGAATATAAATAACATTAGGTATATGATAAACAAATCTATCAATTCCAGACATAACAATATAAATAATAATTCCCACACTGATTAAAATGCTTTTATCTTTCATAGTTGGTCTCCTTTACACCTTTCAAATTTATCATTCTCTCTAACATAAATTATATCACGCTAAAAATGAACAGTCATTCTTTTTCAGTTATCTAATTAAAATTCATTATATATAGAAAAAGACACTATATTTCAAGTGTCATTCTCTTATACACCAATATTCTGCAAGCAGGTAAACACAGGTTATTCCTTAATATCCTTTTGTTTGGGAAACTCCTGTTTCCCATCTGGAAACTGTTCTTGCAGACACTCTGAATTTCTCAGCAAGCTGCTCTTGTGTCAGATTCTTTTCCTTACGACATTGCTTTAAAAAAGCTCCGATCTTTTTTGTGTCCATGTCTCTACCTCTCTTCCACTTACAGTT
>CAKUJT010000070.1 GCA_934661765.1 uncultured Senegalimassilia sp. | reverse complement strand
AGACTCCATGTCAGCTGAAAACGGCGCACACCTTCCTGCATCAGGGCACAACAACCACACGCGGCTCTTTCACCGCTTTACGTTGATTGCCCAAACGATCAGCAAGAAGTGTGACGCATCCTTTCAACTCCAATCTAAATTTAATGGGACTATTATAACAAAGCTTTCTTCGCTTTGCAAGTGCTTTTTGTATCTCCCCTTCTCCGTCTGCCGCTCCATACCGCAGACATGCCAGCATCGTGCGGCCCCGAGTCTCCCAAATGGAGGCACGGGGCGCTTTGCCGTGAGACTTGCGCAATCTTTCCGTAACAGCGGAAGATTCTTCGAAGGATATTTATGCCCAGCCCAGCTGTGTCAGCGTAAACAGAGCGACCCACGCGAGGACAGCCATATGTGGACGATGTGATTATGCCGGAGCAGACCCGTCAGCGTGTTATCGGAGCCCTGTTTGCGCTGGAAGGCAAACAGGAATCCCGTCCACGGAAAAAGCACGGAAACATCCCCTTGTAGAAAGGAGGGGTCATATTTGCTTGGAGATAATGTCTCGATTGGTCAGGCAGCGGTTATTTGTGTGTTCAGTATGATTGTGATTTTTGCCGTACTATTGGTGATCTCCTTCGCCATCGATATTCTTGCCGTATTCCAAAGGAAGAGCTTCCGTCATCCATCGGGCAATTCGGAAGCCGTGCAAGCACAGGCAAAGAACCCAGATATGCTGATAATTACCGCCGCAATTGCCGCCTATCTGGGAAAACGGATCGACGAAATTGTCATTCGGGAGATTCGAACAACGCAAAACAGAGAATCAGAGTGGTGCCGTTCCGCTCGAATCGACGCTTTGCACAACAATGAGGAGAGATAAAAATGGGAAAAGTTAAAACATTCCGCATCCGTATTCAGAGCATTGAACACATTGTAGAAGTTGAGGAACTTAACGGGAGCATGCACAGCTCTCCCGCAGTTCCCTCCTCCCCTGTCCACACAGTCGCAGAGCCAGTCCCCCCCGCCGCCGCGCCAGCTGCAAAGGCTCCGGCTCCGACGGACGGACAGACCGTGACAGCTCCCATGCCCGGCAGCATTCTGAAGGTCAACGTCGTACCCGGACAGGCTGTGACGGCCGGGGCCGTTCTATGTATACTGGAAGCCATGAAAATGGAAAATGAGATCATGGCTTCCTGCGACGGAACGATTACCCAGGTGCTTGTCAGCAAGGGGGCAACCGTAGATACCAACGCACCCCTGTTCACGTTCGCATAGGGAGGGACTCCAATGGACATTGGCGCAATTCTTCTGAATCTGTGGGCCGATTCCGGCTTTGCCGCAATCGCTTCCGGGTTCACATCAGCCACCGGCTGGCAAAGTCTCATCATGCTGGTGATCGCCTGTGTGCTGCTGTATCTCGCCATTGTTAAGAAATTTGAACCGCTTCTGCTGGTCGGCATTGCCTTCGGCTGCCTGTTGACCAATCTGCCCAATGCAGGCCTATACCACCAGGTGCTGTGGGATGCTTTTATGGATCCCACAGGTCCCGGCTATCATAGCTTTGGACAGATCCTGCGGGAGGGCGGACTTCTGGACATTTTCTATATTGGCGTAAAGACCAGTCTCTACCCATGTCTGATCTTCATGGGAGTAGGTGCTATGACAGACTTTGGGCCGCTGCTGTCCAACCCAAGGAACCTTCTTTTGGGCGCTGCCGCGCAGTTGGGCGTGTTTGCCGCCTTCTTCGGTGGAATTTGCCTTGGCTTCACCGGCCCGCAGGCGGCCTCCATCGGCATTATCGGCGGCGCTGACGGACCAACAGCGATTTTCCTAACTACCCAGCTTGCGCCGCATCTGCTGGACGCCATTGCCGTCGCCGCATATTCCTACATGGCCTTGATCCCCCTGATTCAGCCGCCCATTATGCGGCTGCTGACCACTGACCGGCAGCGTAAAATCAAGATGGTACAGACGCGCAGGGTTTCTAAGACGGAGCGGATCATCTTCCCCGTTATGGTAACTATTTTCGTTGCGTTACTGCTGCCGGATACCGCGCCCTTGGTTGGCAGTCTGATGCTTGGGAATCTGCTGCGGGAAACCGGCTGCACCGATCGTCTTTCTGATACTGTTCAAAATGCGATGATGAACATCATCACGGTGCTTTTATCCACCTCCGTGGGTGCAACCATGGTCGGCTCCAACTTTCTGACTGCACAAACACTGAAAATCGTGGTTTTAGGTGTGGTTGCCTTTGGAATCTCCACAGCCGGCGGTCTGCTGGGCGGTCAGGTCATGCGCATCCTCACCCGCGATCAGGTCAACCCTCTGATTGGCTCCGCCGGCGTATCCGCTGTCCCAATGGCTGCCCGGGTATCCAACAGAGAGGGCCAGCGGGCCAATCCCTCCAATTTCCTTCTGATGCGTGCAATGGGTCCGAATGTAGCCGGTGTGATCGGCTCCGCCGTTGCGGCAGGGATCCTGCTTCTCTTATTCCAATAAGCGGCAAAAAACGGCTGCACTCCCGAATTCAGGAGGCAGCCGTTTCCTTTTACCACAAGGGCATCACATTGTTTCCTGCGTTACTTGTTTTTCCGTGAGCTTTCGTTTCCAGACTTTGGAACGGTAGGCGATGGCATGCAGGCCGGCACCGATGGTCCAGGTGATGAGCATGGAGCCGAAGAGGGCTTCGGGGCGGCCGTTGGGATATTCCGGGCCGCGCGTCAGCCAGGCCAGGGCATAGGCCAGGGGGATCCTCAGAAATACCGTGGAAATCAGGCTCAGCCACATGGGTGTCACCGTGTCGCCTGCGCCGCGCATCACACCGCCCAGCACCTGGCTTACGGCTATTGCGATATAGCCCACTGCCAGGATCCGCAGCATCCGCGTTGACAGCTCGATCAGTGCCTCCGTCTGGGTGAACAGGCGCATCAGGTGATGGCCCATCAGCAACAGCAGCACGGTGATCGCCGCCGACACGCAGACGGCCAGCAGCAGGCCCTGCTTTGCGCCGTCCTCTACCCGCTTGAGCTTTCCCGCGCCAACATTTTGCCCGGCGTACACGCTCATGGCATTGCCAAAGGTCATATTGGGCATCATGGCAAAGCCATCCACCCGCATGACGATCACATTGCAGGCAATGACCATTTCTCCCAATGAATTGGTCAGGCTCTGCACCACCAGCATGGACACGGAAAAAATGGCCTGGGTGATCCCGGAGGGAATTCCGATTTGAATGATCCGCAGCGCGCAGTCCTTTTTCAGCCGCAAATGCTCCTTTTTCAGGCGGAAAATATCCTGCATCCGAAGCAGCTTCCACAGGCAGCACATGGCAGAAATGATCTGCGCCAAAATCGTGGCCAGGGATACGCCCGCCACGCCCATCTGGAAGCCCGCCACGAACCAGATATCCAGGAAGATATTCAGAATCGTGGCAACGATCAGGAACAGAAGCGCGGAAAGAGAATCTCCCAGGCCCCGCAGGATGCCCGACAGGACATTATAGAATGTGAATCCGGCCGCGCCCACGAAGAAGATCACCAGATAATCCCGGCACCAGGCAATGATCGACGCAGGCGTATTCAGCAGCCGCAGCAGGGGCATGGTCATCAGCGGGCCAATGACCATGGTAATCACGGAGGCGATCAGCGCCAGCGTCAGGCAGTTGCCGATAGACTGCGCCAGCGCCTCCCGGTCCTTGGCACCGTAATGCTGGGACACAACGATCCCCGCGCCGGTAGACACGCCAACGAACAGCGCCAGCATCAGATTCAGAATGGGCGAAGCGCTTCCCACGGCGGACAGCGCATTGTCTCCCACATATTTTCCCACCACGATGGTGTCCACCGTGTTGTAAAGCTGCTGCGCAAGATTTCCCACCAGCATCGGCACGGCAAATTGAACGATCTGACGCCAGGGCTTTCCCACGGTCATATCCTGGGCCGAAAACAAACGATTCAGATTCACGCTAACTCCTGTCTTCTCTCTCTCCATCTCTCACGGCTGTAACATCAATGCTGCAGGGCTTCTCTATCCTTCTCCATGGCCTTTTGGAATGCATCCATCATAAGCTCCCCGGCCAGCGGGACCAGCTCATGGTCAAAGTTTTCCCCCACTCTGGGATCGTCGTCCAGAATCATGGTATACTCCTTGCCATCTTCACAGGCAGGCCACTGCGGAAGCTGTGGAACCTGGGGATTGCCGGTGCGGGCGAAGGCCATCAGGCTTTCAAACATGGCGTGCTCCAGGGTCTGCGCCAGATTTTCGGGCTGGGTCTCCCCATGGGGATACTCCACCAGATCCAGATTGTGAAAAAAGTATGGGATATCGCAGCAGTGCCAGGGAGTGCTTCCGCCGTCCACCGGCTGATCCATGTCAAACAGATACGACCAGGTGCTGCGGTTCAGCTTGGCCCGCGCTGCCAGATACGGATGCTCCGGGGCGCGGAACAGGAAGTCCAGCCGCAGCAGGTCAATGGGCGCGCGCCGGGGGTACGTGCTGCGGAACAGAGGCAGCAGCTTCCCGACGGATTTCTTGCCCAGCGTCTCCTCCAGCGCCTGCATCTGCTCTTCCTCGGTCATGACATTTCGGTCATAGGCGGCCGCCTTGAAGGAGGTGAATTCCCCGAATACGGAGCCCACCAGCAGCGGGATATGGCTGGTCTCCTTGCGGAAGCCATACTCCACCGGGTCGCCGTAATAGTAGTCATTTTTGCGGGGAGCGCAGCCCACGTATTTCCCCTGCCGCTGCAGCTCAGGGCTGACCTTGCGGTAAGCTCTGGCCAGGAAGAAATAATCCACGGTCTCCATTTCCCGGACGGTCTTGACACCCAGCTCCCGCATCATGGCCTCCGCCAAGGGCTTGGCACTGGTTTCCTCCGAAACCAGCATTTTCCCGACGACGCCGCTCATCACCATGCCGCGGGCATACAGGCCGTCGGCGGCGGGAGATTGCAGCAGCGTGGTGACCTTGGCACCGCCGCCGGACTGGCCGAACACCGTAACACATTCCGGGTCGCCGCCAAAGGCCGCAATGTTGTCATGGACCCAGGAAAGCGCCGCGATGATATCGTCGCCGCCGGCGTTGCCGGAGTTTGCGTATTCCTCGCCATACTCGGAAAGGTCAAAGTAACCCAGGATATTCAGCCGGTGATTTACGGAGACCACGACCACATTGCCCAGCCTTGCCATATTCGCGCCGTCGTAGGCCACCTGCTCAATGGACGAACCGGCGGAAAAGCCGCCGCCGTGAAGCCACACCAGCACCGGCCGCTTGCCGTCATCCACGCCGGGCGTCCAGATGTTCAGGTTCTGGCAGTTCTCATCCGTAGGCCAGTAGCGGTGTGGGATCAGCACCTCGCCATTGGGCTTGTCCTTTTCCAGCAGCGGGCAAACCATTCCATAGCTGCCGGCGTCAAATATCCCTGCCCAGGGAGCCACTGGCTGGGGCGCATGAAACCGCTTGGCCTGCGCATAGGGGATCCCTTTAAAAATCACCAGGTCATCATAGCAGTACCCCCGCACCTTTCCCTGGCGCGTGGACACAACCGGCGCTGTTTTCTCTCTGGAAAAGACGTGTTTCATGGTTTTTCTTCCTTTCACATAATGATCTCGGCCCGGCCGTCCTCCGGCAAAATCTCCATCTGAATATCGTTGGCAAAGGTCTTGCCGGGAAGAATGCAGGCAATATGGGCAGTCTGCGCATTTACAGGGAACTGCGCTCCATGAAGAATATAGGGATTGAGCTTGACAAAGGTGCGTTTGTGGACATAGAAAGCCTCCACATTGTCCACGGTAAAGGGTCTGCCCGGGAAGGCAATTCCAACGGAGATCACCACATCGTCATCCAACGGCAGCAGGCCTTCACAGGTCGCCTTGTGGGCCTCCAGGGAAGCAATAATGTTTTTCTCCTGTTTTTTACCTGGCAGACGGAGACGGTGGGCAGGTTTCCGCCGCCCAGGTCCAGCTTGACCACATCGGCAAAGAAGCCATAGGGGAAGACGGATTTGGATGCCAGCGACACATCGTCCAGCAGGTTTTGGAACTCGCCGTACCGCGCAAAATTCTCTGCCGTCAGCGCTTGAACTTGAATCGTTTTCATCTTAATGCCTCCCTCTTTACAGGCAGTGCGGGCCGCATTCGCCAACGCCGTCAAATTCCAGGTCCAGATACCGGGCAACCTCCCGGAGCACGGGGAACATATTCCCATAGATCCCGCCCAGGTGGTGGATATAGGGGCCAAACATCAGCTTTTCTTCCCATGCCTTCCAGTTTTCGGTCTGCATCCATACATAGGTCCCGGTGGTCTCCGGGCCGGTGGTAATCGTCGCCTCTCCCGCAAAGAGATAATAGCCGTCCGCATCATCGTCAAAGCGGCAAAGGGTCAGGTTCCCCTGCTTCAGCTGGAACTGCTCCTGTCCGCCCACCAGCTTCGCCGGGGACGCGGGATCTTTCAGGCTGTAAGCGAAGGGGCCGCAGTGCCACAGCAGCTCTGCATTGTCATTTTCAGGATGACGGATGGTCAGGTCGGCCAGGAATTCCGCTTCCTTTCCAAGCATGCAGGCACGCAGAATCACCATGGTAATGGCTCCGTTGATGTCCGTCTCACAGGATACCGGGAGCCCCATGTCCGTCAGTTCACCGACGACTGCGCAGACCAGCATACCCATTATAGCACAAGATGGCCAACATTCAATAGCCGCAGCGGTGCATCGGGCATCTTCCAGCATTTTGACCACAGCCTTTTTCATGGCAACGATCTTCTTAAGCGTCTCTTCCTGAACAGCGGAGCAGTCAAAGCGGGCACTCAGGTCCTGAAGCTCCTGCGGATCAATACCTGCCTCCAGGATCTTGTTCATGGTCATCTGAAGCACCGTCGGCGAGATTGCCACCGTTTGGATGCCGAACCGTTTCATCAGCCGGGCTTCATTGGTCATCACGCTGCGGAACGGGCCGGGATGCTCGCCGATCTTGCCAATGCGCAGATTTTTCAGGTCCTTCAGAATGCACACCACTCGGACAAAGCGGTCAAAGCCCTGCCTGAACTCATCGGATTCCGGCTCCACATTGAAAATATAGCTATACTTGGCGCCATACCGCCGCAAAACCTTTGTCGCCGCAAACATGCCACACTGGGTATCGCGGCCTCGATGTGTTGCGGAGTTCGGCTCCTGGTCTCTTGCTCCTCATACCAGCACAGGCACCCCCAGCTGAGAGGCGACGTCCGCAACAGAGCCTTCGTCTCCGAAATCACAGAACGGGACGAACAGGCCATCCACATGGCTGGCGCGGAATTTCTGAACGACGGCGGGAGAGAAGGTGTCGCTTTCGATCATACCATGCGTGCAAATATCCTCCACGTCCACCAGGGTAACGATATCCGGGTGGATCTGGCGGATGATCTTCATCACCCGCTCTTTCTCGGCAGCAGCGGTCTGTATGTCCAAAAAGCTTCTTCGGGTAGGCAATACGCCGATGGTCAATTTAGGCTCGTACATATTCAATTCCTCTTTCGTAAAATCTTTCACGCTGGCAAAGGGTTTCATCCAGTATTTCGCCGGTTTCCAGGAAGTGGTTTAAAATTTCCTCCGTAGGGATCCCGTCCCTGCCGCCGGGGAACGTACACTTGATCGCCGAGGTTCCACTGGCCCGGCAGGCGCATTCCCGGGGGGACATGCCCTTGAGCAGCATTTCCAGGAATGCCCCGTGGAACACATCTCTGGCGCCCACCGTATCCCGGACAGGTACCCGGAATGCGGGCATCCAGAAGAAGCCATCCTCCCGGCTGCATCCCACGCAGCCGCGGCCTCTGAAGGTGAACACCACCGTCCGCGGCCCCTGCCGGAGGATCTCCCGGCACTCCGGCTCCATCTCCCGCAGCTCCTTTGTTCCCTTCCCCGGGAACATGGCATCGAATACAAATTCCGAAGCCACGAAATAGCTGGTGCGGGGAATGCTCTCGGCAAGGGAATCGGAGTAGTAGTCGGCATCAATAAAATGGGAATATTCCAGGTGCTGGCTCTGTCCATGGCGGCGGCGTTCAGGCCGGTCGTTTGGGCGATGTACAGATATTGGGATTTCTTCAGTGCCTGCCAGTCCACCTGCTCCTCTGCAAGCATGGGAGCAGTCCCCTTTCGGTACAGGATGGTGCGGGTCGCGCTGCTGCGCTCGCCGACCACAACTCCAAGGTCTGAGGTGTAATCTGCCGCCAGGTGCAGCTGGGACACGTCAACGCCGTGGCGGACGAAATCATCCCGGAAAAATCTGCCGTACAGGTCGTCTCCCACGCAGCCGACCAGGGTGCAGGCAACACCCAGCCGGGCAGCGGCTACCACGCCGGTGGATACCTTCCCGCCGCCCTGCCAGCCGGTACCGTTGAGAAGGCAGCCGGTATTGCGAGCCGGGATGGTGTTCAGATCCACCGTAAAATCCACGCAGGGACGGTCTATACCAAATATATCAAATTTCATAGGCGATATCCCCGGGGTCACAGAGAGAATTTGTTGGGGTTCAGCAGTCTGATCTTCTCCGTGACGAAATCCACCATGGGCTTCCGCGCGCCAAAGAGCATGGCAAGGCCGTTTCGGCTATGATCGATGCTCTGAATCGCGCCGTCGAAGGCCGAATAGGTCGCCGCAAAATACTCCGTTGCGATATTGAACTTGCTCATGCCCAGGTTGACGGTCTCTCTCATCTGCTCGTCCGGGATGCCGGAGCAGCCGTGCAGCACCAGGGGAACGGAAACGGCCTTTCGGATCTCCTTGATCCGCTCAAAATCCAGATTAGGTTCCCGGGTGTAATCCCCATGGGCATTGCCCACGGCAATTGCCGGGCTTCCGCAGCCGGTGCGCTGGGTGAACTCCACCGCCTGATCCACATTGGTAAACAGATCGGAGTTCATGTCCTCCAGATTCTGCCCGATCCCCACGTGGCCCAGCTCCGCTTCGATGTCCACGCCAAAACGCTTGCCGCCTTTACCACCTGCGCCGTCAGGGAAACATTTTCCTCAAAGGGCAGAGAGGAACCGTCCACCATCACCGACGGGAAGCCATCCCGGATGCCGGACATGGCAATTTCGTATCCGGCGGAATGGTCCAGGTGCACCGCCACGGGAACGCTGGCCTTCCGGACCAAGTCCTTGGCAATGTAGGAAATGATGTTCAGCGGGATATACTTGTCCAGTCCGGGATAGAACTGGATGATGATGGGAACGCGCTCATTTTCCGCAGCGGCAATGGCGCACTGGATCACGAAGGTGATTTCCCGGAAGTTTTCGTCGGCGATGTGCATGGGCGCCTCGGCCAGCCGGAACAGGCCCCGATTTTCCCGCAGGAAGAGGGGGATCTCATCGATCCGTTTTTCCTTGACAATCCAGCCGCCATCCAGTCTTGCTTCGCGCTCCAGGTCGATCCAGCTGCCCTTTGGCAGGTACACGGCGTGCTCCTGCTGGTCAAAGACAGGGGCAACCAGCACCGCTTCACCCAGCATATACTCTGTGCCGATGGTGCGCACGTTCCGATCCTGCGGGAATTCCAGCAGCAGCGCCCGCATCATGGGAATGCCCCGATTGTGGGTCTCATAGGCCGTGGAGTACAGGTAGGGCAGCAGACGATAGCGCAGCTTGTTGATCTTCAGAAACGCCGCCTGGGCAGTCTCCGAGAAGATCCAGGGCTCGCGGGGCGTCGCCTGGCCGTGGCTTCGGCTGAGGGGGCTCATCAGGCCCATCTGCACGGAGCGGATATATTCCTCGTCTTCCGGCACGGTCCTCTTGCCCTCGTAATCACAGTTGTAGAAGCCGCCGATGTCAAAGCCCCAGAAGGAAACGCCGGAAATACCGATGCTCAGGCCGCCTGCCAGGATGGACGCCAGGTTATTCAGGCTGGCAGAGGAATCTCCCGCCCAGTTGGCCGGGTAATTCTGGCTGCCCAGGTAGCCGCTGCGGCCCCACAGGAGCGCCTTCTGCCCCATCGTCTCCTTGACCGCTCTCGATGCCTCATCTTTCCTTAGCGTACAGCAGCGGGTAGCGATTGTGGGACTGCGCGCCTGTCGTGCCGTCGTAGAACACGGCATCCTCCGGGATCTCTTCGGAGAAATCGGTTTTGATAACGCCCACACCCATACGCATCAGGGTTCCAACCCGCTGGGTCATGTAATCCACCAATGCCGGATTTGTGGAAGCGGCATCCCGCTGCCATACCGTTATTTTCTGTCCCCGCTTGTTGAAATCCGTGAACTTCTCGCCAAAGCCATAGAACGATTCGTCGCAGTGCATATACATGGTCTCATAGGTATGCAGCACCCTGCCGTCGTCATCCAGCGCAAAGCCGCAGGGCAGAGATTTATACCGCTGATCCACGTTGAAATCCTTGATCTGCTCCCCTGTCAGTTCCTTTCCGTCCAGAATGACGATCATTTCCCAGGGCAGCTCCCGAAAGCGCAGCTCCAGGCGTGCGGTCTTTGCGTAGATAAAGGATTCATCCTCCAGAACCTGCGCCTGCGCCTTTCCCGGGAAGGAAAATACTGCATTGCCGCACGCGGCAACTCCCTCCGGGAGCATGGTAAAGCGGAATACGGTTTCCTCATGGAACACGATTCGGACGCTTGCCCGGTTGCCGCGGAACGTACTGACCTTGAACGCAACGCCGTGCGCTTCCGGCTCATAGGCGGTGATGGCATTCAAAAAAATCCTTGTGACCTTGGGTCGAAAAATGGCAGCAGCACTTTTCCAGCGTAAGCGTATCGGCCTGGCCCAATTCGGAACGATAGCCCCGCCTGTCTCGGTTGTCAACCTGAATCATGGAATTTCCTCCTTTTCTGTTTGTGCAGTTACAGTATACCCGATATCCCCGGCCCCTGCTTTGGTATCATGACGCCAAATTGTTGTTTTTGTACTCTCGGCTTCCATTCCGGCAGTGTACGCTTGTGCAAATTTCCCCGTATTGATGGTCGGCAAGCATCCCTCTGCCTCTGAAACGGATGGCACTCCATTTTATAAACGATTCAGGGCGGCGCCTTTCACGCAAGGCACCGCCCGAAATCATATTCTGGCTCTGCTATGATATAAAAGCTCTGATTAGTTTCTTCTCCTCAAAGCTGTACCCCCGCAAGGGCGAGGAACTTTTTGTCGGATTGGATGCCCTGGGTCAGGAATGTGCCGTTGCGGAACAGGGCGTAGGTGGTGACGGGAGTAGGCACGTTTTGGGCCTGCTCTTTGCTGGTGATGTGGATGACCTTCATGGGAATGCCGTGCTCCCTTGCCGCCTCCTCCACCTTGGGGACCCAGTAGTAGGTGAATGGGCACTGGTCGGTGTAATAGAGGACGAAGCCAGCCTCCTCTGCCCTGGGATGCTTCGCCTGTTCCCTGAACCGGGGCGGCTCTGCATCCTGGGTCAGCGGCAGGTACATCAGCGTGATCCCGCAGTCCGATGTATCCGCCACGGCAAAGCCCTTGTGTGCCAGAAATTTAGGATCAGCCAGGAATTCCCTTTTCCGTCCCTCCGCAGACAGGATGCATAGGCCCTTCCGCCCCTGGGCGGCGACGTCCCGGAGGCACTCTGACAGCAGGTCGTTGGCATAGCCGTGTCCCTTGAATATGCCGGAGATCCACAGGCAATTGATCACCAGATAGCCGGGGGCGTCAATGGGCAGCCAGGCGTTCTCCGCCGGGATGTACTCGATAAAGCACTTGCCCCGTTCCTCGCTTCGGTAAAATACCAGGCCCTCCTCCAGACGCTGCTTCATCCATTCCTTTTTCTGGGCGCTCTGCTTGCCGGACATGGCACAGCAGATATGCTCCCGGTCGATATTGTCCTTTGTGATCCGAATATAATTCATTGCAAAACTTCTCCAATTCTTTCTATTTTTTCAATGCCTGATGTCGGAAGCGGCAGCGGCCACAGAAACGAAATAACCTCTTCCACATTCGCCGCAGGTGGTGTATAATGGTCCCGATATCAAAAAACTTTTCAGAACGAGGCGTCTTTTTATGGCACAGGACACCGGCCTCTATGTCAATTGGAACCCCTGGCATGGATGCACCAAAATCAGCGCTGGCTGCAAATACTGCTATGTCTATCGGCAGGATGAAATGTATGGGGCCGCCGCGGCGGCCTCCCTGTGCCGGAAAACCGCTGCCTTTGATCTGCCGGTGCGAAAGGTCAGGGACGGCGGCTGGAAAATCCCGGGCGGGAAGATCATTTTTACCTGCTTTACCTCTGATTTTCTTCTGAAGGACGCGGATGATTGGCGGCCGGACTGCTGGCAGATGATCCGCAGGCGGCCGGATTGTATGTTCTACTTTTTCACCAAGCGGATCGACCGGCTGGCGGAATGTCTGCCGGTGGACTGGGGCGGCGGGTATGAAAATGTCATTATCGGCTGTACGGTGGAAAATCAGGAGCGGGCGGACTTCCGGCTTCCCATCTTTCTGGAGCTCCCCATCCGCCACCGCACCATCGTCGCCGCGCCGCTGCTCACCGGCCTGGAGCTGCGGCCCTATCTGGACCCGGGCAAAATTGAAGAGCTGAGCGTCAGCGGAGAATCCGGCCGGAAAGCCAGGCCCTGCCGCTATGAATGGATCCTCTCCCTGCGGCAGCAATGCATGGAAGCTGGGATCGCCTTTCAGTTTCACCAAACCGGCGCGCATTTTATCAAGGACGGGAAAGCCTACTTCGTCCCCCGCCATCAGCAGATCGCCCAGGCGAGGAA
>CAKUJT010000069.1 GCA_934661765.1 uncultured Senegalimassilia sp. | reverse complement strand
GATATGCTGGTGCTGATTTTTATCCATTTCATAAATGTAATGATTCTGACTTTTTACTTGAACTATATTCTTGACATTGACCTGGGGGATAATTATCTGGCTATCCTTGTCACGAATTTTATGGGAAGTCTCATCGGAATCTGCCTGGGACTTATGATCGGCTGCATCGGAAAACTTACATTTTCAGCAAAAATCGGCATCTGTACCTCCACAACGTTACTGACCGGTTTTTTGTCTGGTCTGATGTTTGGTAATATGAAAGATGTAATAGAACAGAATGCTCCTATTCTGAACCGCATCAATCCGGCGGCTGTCTTAAGTGATGCTTACTATTGCATCAGTGTCTACAATGACACGTTACGATACCAGAGATGTATGATCACTCTGCTGATCATGAGTGTTCTTTTCCTTGGCATCGCATTCTTAGGAGTAAGGAGGGAACGCTATGACAGTATTTAAAGGATTTTTGACAATTACAAAGAGAAATCTCGGATATGTTTTCATGTATATTATCATTTTTCTCACAATTACAATTGCTGTACAAAAAAGTGAACTTACCGATACGGATAAAATGTTTGAACAGACAAAACTTGACATTGCAGTCATTGACCATGACAAAAGTCCGGCATCCGAAGCCCTGACTGCTTACCTGGCTTCCAGGCACAATCTGATTGATATTCCGGATACCAAAACTGCCATTCAGGATAACCTGTTCTATCGGCACGTCTATTATGTATTGACGATTCCGGAAGATTTCACTCAGAGTTGTAAAAACAAAACTGCAAGTCTTACCGTCACAAAAGTTCCTGGCAGTACAAGTGGTTACTATGTAGACAGTCAGGTCAATGCATGGGTTCAGGAAATGCACATGCTTCTTGCCTCCGGTTACTCAGCCGAAGAAGCCGCTGTAATGCTTAAGGAGGCTATGACAGAAGAATCTCATGTAACGATGCTGGATCAGAACGGATATGGTGGAAATATTCCGATGCACGCATACATGTATCAGTATATGCCTTACATTATCCTGTCCATTCTATGCTATGTCATTATAACAATCATGATGTCATTCAACAATCCAGAAGTCCGCTCACGAATACTGTGTACTTCCATTTCCAACCGGAAGTACAACCTGCAGCTTGCGCTCGGCTGCACAGTCATCGGACTTGCCGTCTGGTTTTTATGCACACTCCTTCCAATCATATTGTATGGGAAAACCTTTCTGGCAGACACAAATCTTACATACTATCTAATCAACAGTTTTATGATGTCTCTGTCCGCATTAAGCCTGGCATTCTTTGTCTCCACATTTACGGACAAAGAACAACTGGTCAGTGCAGTCGTCAATGTGGTCAGCCTTGGAATGTCCTTCCTGTGCGGAGTTTTCGTCAGCATGGAGATCCTTGGAAAAAGTGTACAGAAATTTGCCCAGTTCCTTCCGGTCTACTGGTATGAAGTTGCAAATAACCTGCTGAAAAGCCACAACACATTCAATAGAACACAGATTCACACTCTGTACACCTGCTACGGCATCCAACTCCTCTTCGCCCTCGCGTTCTTAAGTCTTGCGCTTATTGCAGGTCGTATGAGACGTCAGACCGCTTAGCGCGTGGTTTATTTTATAGTTGACACAAAAAGAGATGTTATACCATTTTTTATATTACAAATGATATAACATCCCTTTATTTAGCATTTACAAATTGATTTATAAATATTCTTTTAATGTTTTACGAACTGCACCTGGTTCTGCAATTTCTTTTTTAAACATCTCTTCAATAAGATTTCCGATTCCTGCTTCATACAAATCACTGCCAAATATATTTTTGTTAGAAAGAATTGTTTTAAGTTGTCCCTTATAAGTTTCTGGCTTTCCAACTTCAATTTCTTTCAGAATATCTGTCAGTTCACAAAGCATCGGATCTGATGATCTTTCAAATGTTTCTCCATTGTCATCTACTCCAAGCAAATATCTGCACCATCCGGCAATGGCAAGAGGAATTGCTTTCAGTTTTTTTGCATCTCCGTATTTAGAAACATAAGATTTGATTGTTTCTCCATAACGAATTCCTACTTTCTGAGAAGTATCGGTTGCAATTCTCTGTGGTGTATCCGGCATAAACGGATTTGGTATTCTAACATTAATTACTTCATCAACAAAAGCTTCTGGAGATAATATTCCTGGATTTGTAACAACCGGCATACCCTCAGCAGGTCCGATTTCATGCACAAGTTTATTTAACTCTACATCTTTCATCTCATCTGCAATCAGTGTGTATCCCAACAGACATCCATAGACAGCTAATGCTGTATGTAATGGGTTTAAACATGTTGTTACTTTCATACGTTCAACTTTATTTACAGTATCTCTATCTGTCAGATATACTCCTGCCTTTTCAAGCGCAGGTCTTCCATTCGGGAACTTATCCTCTATTACAAGATACTGCGGTCCTTCTGCATTTACAAACGGTGCAATATATGTATTTTTAGAAGTGATAACCGGCTCCATATTCTCAATTCCGAGTTCTTTTAAAGACTCACATACACTTTCTGCCGGTCTTGGTGTAATCTTATCAATCATTGACCATGGAAATGACACCTGCTCTTCATCAGAAATGTATTCAACAAATTCTTCTGATACATATCCTTTATTCTTCCACTCTGAAGCCATAGTAAGAATGGAACTTCTAAGCTTTTCTCCATTATGAGAGCAATTGTCCATAGATACAACTGCCAGCGGACTTCTTCCCGCTTTGAAACGCTCATTTAAAAGCGCACATACAACAGCCATTGCCGATACTGCTTTTTCCGGTCCGTTTTCGATATCTTGTTCAATAAATGGGAAATATTTATCTTCTGCATTTTTTAATGCATAACCTTTTTCTGTAATTGTAAAAGAAATCATCTTCAGTTCAGGGTTCTTAAAAATCTCAATAAGTCTGTCCCATTCCTCTTTCACATTCGACTGTGCCTTAACAGCTTCTGTTAAAGATCCAAGAATCTGCTTATCTGTAGAACCATCTGCTTTTAATGTAACTGCCAGGACAAGATTATCATATGGCTTATAAATCTTATCTACTACATCAAAATCAAATGTCTCTACACATGTTATTCCCTTTTCCATTTCTCCTTCGGAAATCAACTTATCTGCGATGCCACCTAAAAAAATACGAAAAATATTTCCTGCTCCAAAATGAACCCACTCTGGTGATTCTTTTGTTCTTGCAACAATCGTATCAATATCATATGACGGAAGTTTCACTCCAGCACTTTCCCAGTCTTTTTTTTCTTTTATACCTTCTAATGTTAATTTCATACTATTCACCTCTTGCTTCTTTCTTAACCGCTTCCCAAAGTCCGCAAAGATAAGCAGCTCCCAATGCTCTGTCATATAGTCCATAACCAGGCATTGCTTTCTCACCCCAGATCATTCTTCCATGATCCGGACGAATTGGTCCGTCAAATCCTGTCTCATAAAGCGCTTTCATTACAGCATACATGTCAAATGTTCCATCTTCACTCAGATGTGCGCTTTCTTCAAAATCTTTCATTCCATCATTGAAACGAAGATTTCGAATATGTGCAAAATGTATTCTTCCTTTCAGCATATGAATCGTTGAAATTAAATCATTATTCAGATTAGTGCCGTAAGATCCCATACAGAATGTTACTCCATTGTGTTTATCCGGTACCATATCCATCATACGTTTTAATTTTTCCTGTGAAGATATGATTCTCGGAAGTCCAAATACACTCCAGCCTGGATCGTCCGGGTGAATTGCCATATTTATATCATATTTATTGCAAACAGGCATAATCGCCTCCAAAAAATACTTTAAATTATCAAATAATTTATCCTCATCAATATCTTTATAAAGTTCGAAAAGTTCTTTCACTTTTTCCATACGTTCTGGTTCCCAGCCTGGCATAACCGTACCATTCATATCATCTTTAATTGCATCGAACATTTTTTCCGGATCCATCTGATCAATAGCTTCTTGATTATAAGCCATAACCGTAGATCCATCTTCTCTTCTTCGATCTAATTCTGTTCTTGTCCAGTCAAATACTGGCATAAAATTATAGCAAACCATATGGATATCTGCTTTTCCTAAGTTTTCCAGTGTTTTTATGTATGCATCAATATCTTTGTCTCTATCTGGTCCACCAGTCTTTATTGCATCACTGACATTTACACTTTCAATACCGGATAAATGAAGTCCTGCATCTTCAACTTCTTTTTTTAATTTCAATATTTCATCCAGTTCCCAGACTTCACCCGGCATCTTGTTATACAAAGTAGTTATCACGCCTGTTGCATATCTAGTCTGTCTGATTTGTTCCAGTGTAACTGTATCATAGTTCGTTCCGAACCAACGCATAGTCATTTCCATTTTTTGCCTCTTTTCTCTACTATTGTGTAGTCATTGTGCTGACAAAAAAGAGTGTTTATTTAAAATATCGGCCATATTTTTCTTTCAGCTCTTCTTTATCAATTTTATCACGCGTTAAATGGATGTTCATAATTTTGGAAGCCCCTTCTTCATCAGAATTTCTAATACAGTCTAAAATCTTCTCATGATCTTCCACTATTTTAAGATTTTTGACTGAACGAATAGATACACTTCTGATTCGATCAAAATGAATATCAAAATTTTTCATAAGATTATAAATTTCAATTTTATTTGTAAACTGAAATAGATATTTATGAAACTCATTATCCATTTCCAACAATTCTTCTGTTTTATGATTTTCCATATAAAACTTCTGAAGATTTACATTTTCCTGAAGTCTCAATATATTAACAGCTTCAGCCACCTGGCATGCTTCTTTAACAATAGCACATTCTAATGTATTTCTCAGAAATCTGGCTTCCTCTACAACTGTATAATCAATCATAGATATTTTACATCCACTTTGCGGATACACTTCAACAATCCCAATTTTACTCAATTCACTTAATGCCTCTCTGATTGGGCCACGTGATACTGGTATTTCTGATGCAAGCTCATTCGCACTGATACTTGTTCCCGGTTCCAGTTCCAAACTGATTATATTCTCCCGGATCACACGCATCGCATACTCCTTGCTGCTTTCTCCTTTTAAACGTTCTGTAACATGCATATTATTTCTTTTTCCTCTTCATTACTAAGATTTTTTTCTAACAACACCTTATTATTATCCGACTCGCATGCTGCTTTTTCAAGGACTTTATCAGAAATAATTCTTAATATTATTTTTCAAATGTTAATACAATTTTTCGAATAGATGGATCTTTCGTATCCACAAAATCAAATGCCTTCTGTGCATCTTCAAAATAAAACTTGTGAGATATACTTCCCTTCAAATCAATCTTACCTTCTTTTACAAGATCAATCACTTCCTGGAACTTTCCATTCTGTAGTCTGCTTCCACGTACATCCAATTCCTTTGAAGTAATCAGGAACTGGTTTATTTCATCTGGTGCAACACTGAATCCCATGGTGATAACTCTTCCTGCATTTCCGGTTGCTTTCAGCGCAGTCAAAAGGCTTCCCTTTACACATGCTGCATCAATTGTAAGTGTTACACCATAACCCTCTGTCAATTCGTGACACTTTTCTGATACATCCTCATACTTACTATTAATTACATCTGTTGCCCCATTTTTTAATGCTTCTTCCAGCTTTGAATCTTCAATATCAGACACGATGATCTTTTTAGGTGCATGTAGTTTTAGAATTCTTAAAATACTGCTTCCGAGAGCTCCTGCACCAATCAAAAGTACTGTATCTTCTTTTTCAATCTGTGCACGGCTCAAGCATTGCACCGCAATTGTGGTAGGCTCTATCATAACAGCATCTTCATCAGAAAGATCATCTGGAAGCAGATAACAATCATCTTCTTTTACAGCAATATATTCCCTATATCCTCCATCAATGTGAACTCCCTTTACTTTCAGTTCACCACACACATTAGGTCTGTGCTTTTTGCAGGCATAACAATGCCCACATGCAGTAATCTGATCAATGATTACTCGATCTCCTACTTTTACTTTTGTAACACCCTCGCCAATTTCGTCTACTACACCAACAATTTCATGGCCAATAACACGTGGATATGTTGCTGCTGCATTTGTGCCGTGATAAATTCCCACATCACTTCCACAAATTCCAGATGCTGTCATCTTGATCAGAACATTTTTTTCCTGATCGATCCCAGGCTTTTCCATATCAACAATGCGTAAATCATTCGGTTTTACAATCTGTACTGCTTTCATTCTTATTATCTCCTTTATATATGTCTATCTACTATCTACTATCTACTTTCTACTTTTTCTTTGATGCATCAGACACTGCTACCACAAGCAAGAATACAAGGAATACACCTTGAATCAAACGTTGTACACCTACATCTAACTTTGCAGCATTTAAGAATGTTGACATTAATGTCATCATTAATGCTCCTATACTAACTCCTACTACACTGGATTTACCTCCTGCAGCATTCGTGCCTCCTACAAATGCTGCTGCAACGGAAGGCAGGAAATAAGTAGTTCCCAAATCTTGATTTGCTCCTCCGCAATATGCTGCTGCCATAGCTCCAGCAAGTCCACAAAGTGCACCGTTAATAACAAATGCTATTATAACTGTTTTTCCCACATGAATTCCGGCAAGCCTTGCTGCTTCACGTTTTTGTCCTACTGCATGTAATTGATGACCATATTTTGTACGATAAAGTAAGAACCATAAAATAACTGCTACTACTATACATACGATTGTCATCATATTAATTCCGATAAGATTTTTATTTACAAATTTAACAAATCCTTTAGCTGGAATACTTGACCACTTTGAAGATACAACCAAAATAACTGTATAAAATAAATACCCTGTTGCCAAAGTTGTAATCATTGCAGGCACTTTCAAAAATACATTTACACAAGAACTGATAAATCCACAAAGAGCACCAACAATAATAGCTGCAACCAGACCTAACAATACATTTTTAGCCATTACTGTACAGGATACATATGCTGTTAAAGTCAGGATATATTTCTGTGAAAGATCAATTGCTCCATCACCACTTGTAACTACAATCATCTGTCCAAGACCGAGTAACAATGCAAATACACATAACTTAGCTCCAGATGCTATAACACTTAAATTAAAGCTTCCTGTTACTGCTGTAATCATGATTAACAGAACAACACAACCTGCAATTGGCCAAATACATGCATTTTTTTGTGTGATTTCTTTTATTTTATTCATTCTTTGCAGCCTCCTTTCTGTGAATTACAAATTTAAATGCAAGCACTGCAATCAATATCAATCCAATGATCGCTGTCTGATAATTAGAATTTACTTTCATTGCGGTAAGTAATGAATTAATCAGGTTCATAGCAATCGCAGCAATAACAACACCTGCTGGTTCAACAATTCCACCAGCCATCTCGCATCCTCCAAGGATAACCGTTGCAATAGAAAGCATACAATAATTCACAGAACTATTTGCATCTGCACCATTACAGGAAGCTGTGAATGTCATACCTGCCAGAACTACCATTAAACCTGCCATTCCATAATTCGTCATTTTCGCCGTCAGATAATTCCATCCTGATCTTTCCACTGAATTAGGATTATTACCAATTCCGCGCATTACCATTCCATATCTGCTTCTGTACAATATGAACCAGCATAATAGTCCAGCAAGAACTGCAATAATAATCGGCAGTGGAACAACCGGAGTCTGAATTCTCAGAATATTGCTAATAAGCTCAGGACATTTTCCACCAGGTGTCGGACATATAATTAACGCAATACCATACCATACAAACTGAGCTCCAAGCGTAACTACAATTGCAGGGATATTTCTCAAATGAATCAATGCTGCCATTCCCATGTAAGCTGCTATGAAAATAAGCAAGCCAACAATACCAACTAATGGATTTCCTGTAAGAAGCACTCCAACAATTACATTTACAAGCGCAATCGAGTACCCATTACCCATATCACAATCACCTGACAAAATAATGAACATCTGTCCAAGTGATGCAAAAATTAACGGCAAAGTAGAATTCAACTTCATTCGCAATCCCATATATGACATCATATTAGGGTTATTTGCTACGTTAGCTGCAAATATAAGCAACATAGTCAGCAATGGAAGTGCAATTCGAGAAGTCAAAAGACGTCCTATTAGAGAATTCTTTTTCTCAGTTTTCTCGCGCTTTTCAACTTTTTTAAATGAAGCCTTTACAATGTTTGATACTGTAATGTCTTCTCCCTTGAGTTCCTCTGTTATTGCGCCTTCATGCATAATATATGCTCGATCACAAATTTCAATTTCCGCATCTTCTGTAGAATATAAGATAACTGCTTTTCCCATGCGTTTTACTTCATCAAGAAGTGCATAAATATCTTGTTTTGTTCCAATATCTACACCTGCTGTCGGATCATTCAAAATAATAATATCTGCTTCTGATGCAATTCCTCTGGCAATCAACGCTTTCTGTTGATTACCACCTGAAAGAGACATAATATTACTTTCTATACCCTCTGCACGGAATTTCAATTTGTCATACCAGTAATTAGCACTGTCGTCACATTCTTTTTTATTTAGAAGAATTTTACCTTTTACTCTGTCCAGATTTGCAATCAATATATTATTTCGAATATCCCATAATGGAAATACTCCTTCCTTTGTTCTATCTCCGGACACATATGCGATTGTGCTATTGATTTGAACACCATTTTTTCCAGCTGTTCCGATATGGCTTTTTGCACTGTAAATTGCCTGCAACAGTTCTTGTTGACCTGAACCTGCTAATCCAGAAATACCAACAATTTCACCTTTTTTGATGTGAATATTAATGTTATTTAAAATATTAGTTGTAAGTCCTTTGATTTCAACAAGATTTTCTCCAATTACATTTTCTTTTGCGGTATGTTCTTTTTTTTCTTTCTTCTCACCGCCCATAAGTCCTATAAGATCGTCTTGTGTAACTTCTTTTGAAGAAAATTCTCCAACGTTTTGTCCATTTCTCAAAATCACGATACGATCAGATACGATTCCTATTTCATCTAATTTATGTGAAATGTAGATTACAGCAACACCTTTCTGACTTAATTCTTCTACAACTTTATGTAATTGTCCTGCTTTGTCGGTTGACAACGCACTCGTAGGTTCATCTAGAATCAAAATTTTCAAATTGTCCGTCATCAATGTCTTACAAATTTCAACTACTTGTTGATCTGCCAGACTCAACTTTGAAACTGGTTTTGTAACATCAATTCCATTCCCTGGAAAATATTTTTCCAAAAGTTCTTTCGCATTTTTCTTTGCCTGTGTTCTCCACCCTGGTTTATCTACAATTTTATGACTTACATTTAACAGTGCAAAATTTTCATACACACTTAAATTTGTACAAAGAGATAAATCCTGATATGCACAGGCAACACCATATTTTTTTGCAAGTTTTGTATTATAATGTTCTTCTGTTCTGCCTTCGATTTCGATTGTTCCATCTGTCTGCGGAAGAATACCGGTCAAAATTTTCATAAGAGTTGATTTTCCCGCACCATTTGGTCCCACAAGACCTATGACCTCACCTGCATAAATGTCCAGTGTAACACCACTTAATGCTTTGGTAATTCCAAATGTTTTTGCAATATCTTTAAGTTTAAAATACGCATTTTGTCCTTTTTTATGCTGCACTTGCATTCACTCCCTTTCTTCTTACATTTCTTTATCTATAACCGCGATTAATCTAATCGGTGAACCCGAACCGTTTTTAAATTTGCACGGCAAACCAATTATTGAAAATATCGGCGGTAATATTCCCAATTTGTCAACATTTTCTAATATATTTACGTCATTACCTAGCAAATACGGATGATTAGGATTATCACTTCCAAATGCATCCAATGCCATGCAATCACATCCAACTGCTTTTACGCCTTTTTGAAAAAGATACTTTCCAGCATCCAACGAAAGTCCCGGCCAATCCTGCATGTAGTTATCTGAACCGTATTTTTCATCCCATCCAAATCTAAAAAAAACAATATCCCCATTCTGAACAGATCCGAATTGTTCCTCAAATCTTTTAATAACATTTACATCTACAACTCCACAAGCCGGTGTATCAGTTACATCAATATTCAAAGCACGTCCAATTATCTGCGTTACTGGTATTTCATCAACACTCTGTTTTCCAGGAACAAAATGACATCCGGCATCAATGTGTGTTCCTGTGTGTTCACACATTACAATCTTTCGAAAATAAGACTCATTTCCCAATTCTTGAGATTCAATTGTTTCTGCTTCAAATGCTGGTTGTGTCGGCCAATATGGCATTCCTTCCTCCATAATCCTTGTCATGTCAATAAACTCAGCATTAGCCAATAATTGTTGCATTATTTCTACAGCATTCATTACATCTCGTCCTTTCAAAAAAGGGGAAATGTGCCTATACGGCATCCATTCCCCCAACCTTTATTTCACTTCTTATTTGCCGCTTTCAATATCAGACTTAATTTTATCCCACTCATATGTTGTTGCTGCAACATCATCTTCTGCTATATCAGAATATTCAGATAAGTTATCTGCTTCAACGTATCCAAATGGACAATTCATATTATTCTCAACCTTTTCACCATTCAGAATATCAACTGCAATATACATTGCAATAGCGCCGTCCCATGGATTACATGCTCCTGAAATAGTTTCGTAACCTTCTGGTGCTTCATTCATCCACCATTTTAAGAAAGAACCTCTGTTATCTCCTGCAATTACCGGAAGTTCTGTATATCCTGCTGAAATAAATGCCTGAACTGCTGCATAAGCATCTCCTCCCTGAGTCACAAGACCGTCCACCTTATCAAGTGTCGGAAGTACACTGTTCAGTTCGCTCTGCGCTTTAGATCCTGTCCAATCTGTATAAATCTCTGAAACAACTTTTACATCTGGATAATCTTTCAAAGCATTTAAAACACCCTGATGCATATCTGTATCACATGTTGTTCCTGCCGTACCACGAAGTTCGATAATATTTCCCTTACCACCAATTTTCTCACAAACAGTTTTTGTCAATGTCTCTGCAAGATCAACGAAATCAAAGTTAAGCTGATATAAATTATCATCTTCAAAATCGATTGGACCATCATTGATAACAAGTACTGGAATTCCTGCATCACAGGCTTCCTGAACTGCACTGTTCAAGGAACTCGTTGAACATGGATCAACAACGATCAAATCATATCCTTGCATTACAAAATCCTGAATTTGTGAAATCTGTGTTGCAGCATCCTGATTAGCTTCAACAATTGTAAGTTCACTGATATGACCTTCATCCTTCAGCTTATCTGCTGTCTCTGTCATATACTTTTCCATGGACTGGTGATAACTATTTCCGTTGTAGTTATCTGTGAATCCAATTTTGTATCCCTCTTTTTTACTTCCAGAACCTGAACTGCCAGATGATCCGGAACTACATGCACATAACCCAAAAGTCATGACTGCACATAACATTGCTGCAATTAATTTTTTCATTTTGCTTCCTCCTCTTTTGTTTGGTTTTTGTTTTCTTGATTCAGTCTTACAACTTGCATGCTAGTATGTCAATTGTGTTTATTTTACAAATTCATACCGTTTTTTTGTTAATATTGACGGCTCGATTTCTGCATTTTTCACAGATTATTACGGCTTTTCATAAATCAATATCGTACTCTTCTTCATTTCATCTAAAAAATTCTATTTTTTTATCTAACTCAAGTCATGGCCACCCGCATAGGTGGTTTATTTTTTCTGGCACAACGGGAAGAAGCCCCTGATGAACTTAATCATCAAAGGCTTCTTTTACTTTATCCATAAATCCTTTTTTCTTCTTTTCCGGCTTTTCTTTCTCACCGTCATTTTTTCCTGCCTGATTCAGTGTATTTCCTGCCAGTTCATCGAACTTACGAAGTGCTTCTTTTGCCTCATGGCTCAACTTCTCCGGTGTCTGGATCACCAATGTTACATAGTGATCACCCCGAACCTGCGGATTACGAAGTGATGGAACACCCTTTCCTTTCAAGCGCACTTTCGTATCTGTCTTAGTACCCGGCTTCACATTGTAGATAACTTCTCCATCTACTGTCTTGATGCGGATATCTGCACCAAGTGCTGCCTGTGCAAAGGAAATCGGAACCGTTGAGAAAATGTGTACATCCTGACGCTGGAAAATCGGGTGTCTGGATACTGTGACCTGCACAAGAAGATCTCCTCTTGGTCCGCCATTCACTCCCGGTTCACCTTTATCACGAATTCTTACACTCTGTCCGTCATCAATTCCTGCCGGAATCTTGACAGAAATCTTCTTCTTACTGGAAATATATCCTGTACCGGCACAATCCGGACATTTCTCACGAATAATCTTACCTGTTCCATGACAATCCGGACAAGTCTGGACATTCTGCACCATACCGAACAGTGACTGCTGGCTGTATACAACCTGACCTTTTCCACCACACTTTGAACATGTTTCTGGAGTTGTTCCTGGTTTTGCACCTGTTCCATTACATTTCGGGCATGGATCCTTTAAAATTACATCAAGTTCCTTCTCACATCCAAATACTGCTTCTTCAAATGAAATTCTTACAGTCTTGCGGATGCTTGCCCCCTTCATCGGTCCCTGGCTGCGGCCTCTGCTTCTTCCACCGCCAAAAATGTCGCCAAAGATATCACCGAAAATATC
>CAKUJT010000068.1 GCA_934661765.1 uncultured Senegalimassilia sp. | reverse complement strand
TTTGATAATTCTATTTTATCGTATTTAAAGTTAAAATAAACAGAATACTTGAACTAATTTCTGCAAATAAATGACAATACTATTCGTTCATCTGAACGAATAGTATTGAAATAACAATGTGAGCAAAGTAAAATAGCCTTGTCATTTATCTGTCAATTTTGCTATATTGACAAATGTTGTCAATATCTTTTCAAAAGAATAATGCATTGATATAATTAATATACAAATCAATGGTTAATTTTACAGATATTAATAAAGGTACTGATTATGATAAGGAGTAAGTTATGGGTAAAAGAAAAGTAAAGTGGGCTATGTGGAGCCTTGGAAAAATTGCCAACAGGGTAATTAAAGAAATGAGACAGGCAGACACATATGAGATTGTAGCAGTTTGTTCTTCCAATTATGTAAAAGCTCAGAATTTTATTGAAAGCAATCAACTTGTAAATGCAACTGCCTATACGAACATAGAAGATGTGCTAAAACGAGAAGATGTAGATATTGTTTACGTTGCGTCTCCTCCGTGGCTTCATAAAGAACAATGTTTTAAAATAATGAATGCAGGAAAAAACTGTTTAGTAGAAAAACCAATGACTCAAAATGCACAAGATGCTGTTGAAATTTTTGAATGTGCAAAAAACAACAACGTATTTTGTGCAGAAGGTGTTTGGTCTAATTATTTTCCGGCTATGAGAAAAGCGAAACAGTGGATGCAGGAAGGCAGAATCGGAGAAGTAGTGGAAGTGATTGCAACTTTCGGATGTCCAATTCAGACTTTTGGGGTTGATATTAATGATGCAAACCATTGGGGAAATAATATATCTCAAGGTGGAGGAGCATTATCGCAATTTGGTTGCTATAGTGTGAACCTTGCTCAATTTGTATATAATCAGCTTCCTGAGAAAATAATTGGTGTATCTGAACGAATTGATCGTCCGGATGGAGGAGATTTGAATTCTTGCTTTATTCTTTCATATGAGGGAGCTTCCAGACGAGCTATGTTATCTTGTTCATGGACTGCCAGAACCCAGAGTATAGCTCGTATAAGTGGAACAGAAGGTGAAATTTTGATAGGGAATCCGTTTTTTTGTCCGTATCATGCTTCATTGTACACACATAAAAATCATTTATGGTACAACGATTTGGAAGAATCTTTTGATGATCCGTATGAAGGTAATGGATGTGAGGGATTTAAATATCAGTTTGAATCGGTATCCCAGTATATTTTGGAAGGAAAAAAAGAATCTGACGATGTATCATATAAACATAGTATAGAGCTGGCAACTACTATGGAACGTATTCGAAAAACTTTGAATCATATAGAGTAATCCAAAGCTTGTGATAGTTGTCAGGAATGGGAGGGATTCTTTATGGAGGCTATTGCCATTAACAATAATACCTGGTATTTTTCTGGTGCTGTTGGAAGAGCATTTTTGTTCCGGGGGAATCAGGCTGCTTTGTTGGTTGATACAACAAATGGGCCGGGAAACATGAGAGAAATAATAACAAAACTTGTAGGGGATATCCCAGTTATCCTTGTAAACACTCACGCAGACAGTGATCATATTGGATGTAATCATCAGTTTGAAAGAACTCTGATGCATCCATCAGAGTTTGCTTATTATGCTTGTAAATGTAAACCGGGAGATGCAATCCCAAATCCAATCTTTGATGGTGAAATAATAGATATAGGTGGTCGTGTGTTTGAGGTGATTCTTATGCCAGGCCATACTTATGGAAGTATTGTTCTCTTGAATAGAGCAGAACGAATTTTGGTGGGTGGGGATACTATTCTTAAAAAGGTATTTATTTTTGGCCCTCAAAGAAATTTACGAGCGTTGATTTGTAGCTTGCATAGATTGAAGACACAGTATGGAAAAGATTTTGATACTATTTATACGGCTCATTTTGATTTTCCTCTGAACAGAAGTTTTTTAGAAAAAGAAATACAGGCGGCACAAGCCCTTTTGGAAGGAAAACTAGTAGCGGAAAATGCCGGAAAAATCCCATTGGAGCCACCAGATTATAAAGAAGCGTCTTTGTACACTTTAGGAGAGGCAGGATTTTTTGATTATACAGAATTGAATTATTAACAAAAAATTCAAAGAAGCGTCATGAATGATGGAGTTATATGGTTGATGAGTTAGACTACTCGGTTATTTAAAACCGAGTAGTTTTCGTGCATTAAAAATGGAAAGGGCTAATATGAAACTTAACTTGTGGATGATTGCAAATCGATTATATCAAATGGAACCAAAGTTGTATATTCCAGAAGATGCACCTATAAACCTGCAAAGTGCAAGGTTATCTGTAGTTCCTAATTGTGTTTTCATATATCAAAAAGGTAGAGATGTGATTTGTGATGCAGGAAAAGAGGGCGGATATATCATTTTTTTAGGGGAAGATTATAGGCAGATCTATAATCTTGTACAGGATACATTCGATTTTTATCAGAATTGGGAACAGATTTTACAGCAGGCAAGAGTAAAACTGGACTACAAGATGATAATGGAAAAAAGTTGGATGATATTTCATAACCCTATGGTTCTTCTTGATGGTGGCAATAAAGTTCTGAGTATGAGTAGTCAATATGATGAAGCTGATATAAATAATGACTGGTCATATCTCAAACAGCATGGTTATAGTTCACCAAAGGTTATAGATTATCTTATGAAGGAGGGACGAAATAACAAATACTATTTAGATAGCAAACCAGAGATTTATAGTTTTTGTGATCAGAATATACATATGAATATGGTATCTTATGCATTATTTTGGAAAGAAAATAATATAGGACGACTCAACGTTTTGGAATATGATCGTAAATTGAACGTGGGGGATGTGGAACTGGTAGAATTTATCAGTGGATATCTTACTGAAATTCTTAAGGAACTTGTGGAAAAAACAGATCAAACAGGGATGATGATGCATTATTTTACCAGAATGCTTCTTGGTCAGACTATATCAGATACGGAACAAGAATATTGGAAGCAGTATGTATGCTGGTCAGCCGAAAGAGATTATAGAATCTGCGTGCTGATGTTTGAAGAAGAACTATCAGTACAAAAAGTTATTTCTGTTCGAAATATGATACAAAATATATTTTCACAAGTGTTAGCAGTAAATTATGATGGAAATATTGTTTTTTCTATCTCAGATACTCAGTTGGAATATCTTTATAGGAGTAGATTATTAAATGATCTTTTACAATATGTAAGATTTCGAGCTGGATTGAGCCTTCCGTATAAAAAATTAACAGAGTTGCCGTATGCTTATAAACAGGCTTGTAAAGCAGCAGAATATAGTGAAAGTACTGAAAAAATGTTGATTGCTGATTTTTATGTACATGCGGTGCGTTATATGATCGAAAACGCGTGGGATTTTTCTTTTATTTATGCTTGTCATCCTGATATCAGAAGATTATGTGAAAATAAAATAAAAGATAAAGAGCAGGTTCTTAAAACATATTTTTGTTATCTTCAGAATTATCGTTCTGTTTCAGCTACTGCCAGGGAATTAAAAATACATAAGAACACACTGATTTATAGGATTAGAAGAATTGAAGAATTGTTTCAATATGATGATGCCTCTGCATATACAAGAGAATATATGCTGTTATCGTTGTATATTTTTCAGTTAAAAAATAAAATATAAAACAGTAGACAGAAATTAATATAATGATTATTATTATTTTGGGGAGGAGGAGGCAAAAATGGGTAGAGACAAAGTTCCAATTACTAATTTTTCTATGTTACTAAAAACATTTCATATATCTGGAATGGAAATGGCCGAGGTGTTGCATGTAGACTCTTCGTTAATCAGTAAATGGAGAACCAATAAAAGAAAATTCAGAGCAAATTCTCAAATCTTTGAACAGATGATAGAATATGTGATGTCTTTGGATAAAGCTTCCAATTATGCGGAGGTTCGTAAGTTATTGGAAGAAGATTATCCGGATGTGAATGCAGTGAGCAAAGACAGACTAAAACTTTATTTAAAGAAATGGCTGATAAAAGCTGTAAAAGTGGAAGCAACGGAAGTATCTATACAGGATTTTATTATTTCTGAGAATAAGAAAGATAGAATATCTATGTACAAATTTTACGGTGCACAGGGAAAAAGAAATTGTATCCTTTCTATTCTCCGAATGGGGGCTGACTTGGAGACATCCCAGGAATTATGGTGTGCACTTGATAAATCGCAAGATTGGTTTTTTGAAAGTGAGCAATATATTGAGGAATGGAAAGATTTAAATAGAAATTTTTTGGATGGAGGAAATGAAATTTATGTAATTCATCCTATGAGTAGAAAATCAGATCAATTAGAAAAATCTTTACTTGCGTGGTTGCCCTTATATTTGACAGGGAAAGTTTATCCATATTTTCATGAGGAAAGATACGGAGACTATATTGAGAAGTCATGTGTGGTATTGAAGGATCATGCGGCAATGCTGCAGTATTCTGCAAAGACAGAACAGAAAGAGAACATAACTTATTTGTCAGATGACAAAGAGACTGTTCAGGGAATGCTTGAAGTAATGCAAAAAAAACTGAAGATGGCTTCACCGTGTTTCAGGTTTTATTTCCATGAAGACAGTGGTTCTTATATGGATTTCCTTTCCAGTATGGTGAATTTACCGGAAAGTCAGTATCTTTATATGAGATTTCCATTTGTTAATCTGATTCCAGTGACAGAAATGGAAGAAATATTGATAAACAATAATGTAGATCAGAAATTATGTGATCAGATTCTTGAAGCTTGCCTGAGTTTGAAAAAAGATTTGCGTAGAGATGGGGAAGCCCATTTTAGATATTTAATTCCTAAAAAAGCATTGTTGAAATTGCTTGGCGAAGAGAAAATATACCTTGATACAGTTTCTTTGTTTTGTGGAAAATCAATCTATATTTCAAATCATCAATTTCGACAATTGCTGAACAATATGGCGGAGGTATTGACGCATGTGAAGTCACATACTAAGATTCATGAAGTAACACTTATAGATGATAGCAGCGCTCAATTGATGGGAGATTTGAATGTATTGTGCAAAAATAATACTTGTGTCAGTATCTTTAATGAACCCAAACAATTGACAGATGATGTACCATGGGTGTTGACTTCTACGGAATTACCTATCGTAAGGGCAATGTATCATACTTGTCATCATATATGGGAAACTGCATTTCCACAGAACAGAAATAATGAGATGGTAGCACGTCAGATACAAATTATGATTCAAAGTGTGCCTGTGCCGGATGTTTCCTGACAAAAATTAAAAAAAGTAAACAGCTTTAAACGAGATTCCAGATAATTAAATCAGTGGAATCTCGTTTTTTTGTAGTAAAAGAGTAGATGTAAGAAAATTTTTTCACTACATGTTCTTGAAATTGCTATTTTGAAGATGGAACGATAACAAAGTATTTTTTGGTTTGTAAGAAAGTGAACGATAGATTAGCGATAGTAGTATGCCGATAATATTTAAACAGATTGCAATAATAAAAGAATTTTTATAAGAACCTGTAGATGCATATACATTTTTCATAATCATTGGACCAAAGAATCCAGCCATAGCAAATCCTATAAACATAATTCCATAGTTTACACTGTTGTTTTTTTGACCGAATTGATCAGCGGTAAATCCGGGATAGACACCCATAAATGCCCCAAAACAGATACCGACAAAAGCAATACCAATATAAAACGTTATATATGTTCCTGTTTTGCTGAAAGTCAGAAAAAGAAGACCGACTATTGATAATATGCAAGAGAGAACAAGTGTATTAATGCGTCCAATTCTATCAGAAAGTGTTCCGGCTAAAAGTCTTCCGCTTGCATTGAAAAGAGCCAGAATAGAGACGGCCAAGCTTGCAGAAGTTGTCCCCATGCCAATCATATCGGATGCGACGGCGGATGCCTGAGATATGATCATCATACCACAGAAGGCACCACACATAAGAAGAAGCAACATAGAGTAAAAAATGGGGCTTTTTAGCATGAATTTCCAATCATAATTTTTCACAGTAACTGTTGAATTCTTTTGTGTAGGAGGAATCCATCCACCAGGAATGAAGTTATCAGGACATTTTTCAACGATAAGTGAGCAGAGAATCATGATAATAATGAATGTTATTCCCACAATTTTGAAAGCAAAAGAAACACCGGATTTTTGTACAACAGAAGTAACAATTGGAGGCAGGATTACAGAAGATAATCCGTAAACAGCAGTTGTAATACCTCCAATCAGACCACGTTTATCTGGAAAGAATTTGACGCAAGAGCTGATATTACATCCATAGGCCATACCCAGGCCAAGTCCACCAAGAAGACCATAAGTAAAGATCAGATATCCTATGCTTGTGGCAAAGCCAGACAAAAACATACCTAAACCAAACATAACGCCTCCGACCAAAAGAACAATCTTAGGACCGAACCTGTCGTTAAACCATCCACCTGATATCATTGTGATGGGTCCTACAGAATTAGCTATGGTATATACAATAGCAAGATCTCCGGTTGTGATGTTTATACCATTAATTTGACTTAGATATTCAGCCATAGGTGAAGCGAATACGCTCCAGGCGTAAACAGATCCAAGGCATAAGTTTGCGAGACAGCAAGTTACAAGAATATAACGTCGTTTTTTTGTGTAGTCTTTCATGTCATGTACCTCCTCCTTAAAATATTTGATGTTTTTAGTCTTTTATCTTTTGATGAAAAAGTCAATATTATTTACAGTTTTGTCATTTTTAAAATATGACAGTAATGTGACAGAATAGTCAAAAAATATGTCAATTATAATGTCAATTTAACAAAAATGACAAAGCATATAGAAATATTGACAAAAAAATATGAGAATGATAAGGTGAAATCACTTAAGAGGACGATGAAAGTTTTGAAAATAACAGATGAAAAGACGAAAATAATATGCAAATTTATAAGGAGGAAAAACCGTGGCAAGAGAAAAGAAATACTTACAGTTTGGCGTAAAACAAAGTCTTTATCAGGGATCGGGTAGTATAAATGTTATTCCTGAAATTCTCAGGACAGAAGGTTGGAACAGAGTTATGTTGATTGCTGATCCGGATCTTTATAGGATTGGAGTTATTGATCCTGTTGAGAAAATTTTAAAAAAAACAGAAGGTATTGAATATTTTGTTTTTACAGACTTAGTTCCCAATCCGGAAGCAAAGACTATTGATGAAAAGGCAAATCCGGCATATCGTGATTTTGGTGCAGATGTAATGATTGCAGTGGGCGGTGGTTCCACAATGGATACTGCAAAGGGTGTAGCTATTGCAGGTGATTCAGGAAAATCATGTGTTGATCCATCTTTCCTTTTTGGAATTGATCCACATAAACCCTTTGCTCATAAGACTTTTCCAATTATTGCAATTCCTACAACAGCAGGGACAGGATCTGATGTTTGTCGGAATGCGGTTATCTGCAACTATGAGGGTGAAAAAATAGTACCTTCTCATGATTGTATACTTCCACCGTATTCTATAATGGATCCTGATTTACTTGCAGGATTACCAAGAAGTGTTGCGGCTGCTACATCTATTGATGCACTTACACATGGACTTGAGTCCTATACCAGTATGAGTGCCAATGATTTCACAGAAACTTTTTCTTTAAGATCTCTGGAATTGATAGGAGAAGCAATACGTCCGTTCTGCGCAAATCCTGCTGAGGATAAATGGGCAAATATGATGAGTCTTGGATGTATGTATTCTGGATTTTCACTTGGAATTGCAAGTATTGGACAGGATCATGTTATTACACATCCGATGTCAGAAGCTCCTTTCCATATGCCGCATGGAGATGCCTGTGGCATGGTACTTCCGGCAGTAATCGAATGGAATGGAGAAGGCTGTAAGGAGAAATATAGAAAGGCGTATAATGCTTTGACTGGTAATCATCTTACAGATACAGAATTTGAAGTGAAAATGCTGATTGACTGGGTGATCGATTTGAATGTTGACCTGAATATTGCAAAGAATATGACATTTGAGGAATGGGGATACAACGATGAAGATGTTTTGGAATTAATGTTAAGACATCCAATTTTTAATGGGAAAGATACAACACCTAATAATAGATGTAATTATCCAAGAGTTACTCGTGCAAAAGATTTCCGTTTTTTAATTCAGAGGACAAACGAATATTCGAAAGTTCAGAAAGCTCGTGCGGAGGCAAAAAGAAATCTGGCTGAATAATATGCTTGTTTGAAAAAGGTGCGGCTATGTATAGGATACGAAGACGGAGGGGCTATGGGAAATTGTTTGGAAATAAAAAATATAAGTAAGGCCTTTGTTGGTGTCCAGGCTCTTGATAATATTAGCTTTCGTGCAGATGGAGGAGAAGTGTGCGCACTTTTAGGTGAGAATGGGGCAGGAAAAAGTACACTTTTAAAAATATTAAGTGGCGCACAGACTGCAGATTCAGGTGAGTATTATATTAATGGCGAAAAGATGGAGTTTAAAACACCAATTGAAGCGATTAAAGCAGGCGTTAACATTATCTACCAAGAACGGCAATTGGTTGGAGAATTGACCGTTGCTGAGAATATCTTCATGGAAGATATGTATCATAATAGCTTTGGTGTAATTGATTTTAAAAGATCAAATGAAGAGGCACAGAGATTAATTGATGTCTTTCATCTTCCGTTTAAAGCTGGTACAAAAGTGAAAAATTTATCGGTGGCACACCAGCAAATGGTGGAAATTATGAAAGCTTATCGTCGGGAAAGCAAAATTATAGCATTTGATGAACCGACGGCGCCTTTGTCAGATGCAGAAATCAATATACTTTTTGATCTGATAAAAAAGTTAAAGGAAGAAGGAAAAGTTATCTTATACGTTTCTCATCGCCTTGGTGAGTTGTTTAGAATAACAGACAGTATTGTTATTCTGAAGGATGGATGCTTTGTAGACAAAATTGCAACGAAAGAGGCGACTGAAAATCAGTTGGTATCAAAGATGGTTGGGCGTAACATTGGTGATGCATATTCCATGTTGGATAGAAATGATAAATTTGGAGATGTCGTTTTGGAAGTCAGAAATCTGGAAGGCAACATGGTTCATAATGTAAGTTTTAAGCTTCATGCCGGAGAGGTGCTTGGCTTTTCCGGACTGGTTGGTGCCGGACGTTCAGAGACTATGCAATTGATTTTTGGGGCAGACAAGAAAAAAGGCGGAGAAATTCTGATAGAAGGAAAAACAGTTAAAATTAAAGGACCGAAAGATGCCATTAAAGCAGGTATTGGATTTTGCCCAGAAGATAGGAAAGAACAGGGATTAGTATTAGGAAGGTCGATTAGGGATAATCTCACGATGCCTATCCTTCGAACAATTTCTGGTGGAGGTGTTATTGATTCGGGAAAAGAGAAAAAACTGTCTGCCAAAGCAATTGAACAATATCGAATAAAAACACATAGTGACAAAAAAATTGTAAGAGAGTTATCTGGAGGAAATCAGCAAAAAGTAATTCTGGGAAGATGGATGCTTGCAAATTTGAAAGTATTAATCTTGGACGAACCAACAAAAGGTATTGATGTAGGTGCAAAGGCTGAAATATACCAGATGGTATGTGATCTTGCAAAAAAAGGCTTGGGAGTGATTTTTATTTCTTCAGATTTGCCGGAAGTGTTAAATGTCTGTGATAACGTGGTAGTTATGCATGAGGGAAAAGTGACCGGTGAACTTGGAAAGAACGAACTTTCAGAGGAGCTGATTATGCAGCTGGCCATGGTTGATGACAGTGGCCTTTTGGGATAATGGAGAATAAGATATGGAAAATAATAAAACAAAAAAGAAAGTCAATATTTTTCAATCAAATGAGATCCTGATGCTGATAGTTCTTGCAATTGTAATTGCTATTTTTACAGGTTTAAATAAGAACTTTTTTTCCATCACGAATTTTACAAATATTCTGATGGCAGCATCAACAATTGGTCTTCTGGCCATTGGTGAAACTTATTTGATCATTGCCGGACATATAGATCTTGCCAGCGCTCATACTGCTTCACTATTTGGAGTCATGATGGCATTGCTGGTTAATAAAAACATTCCATGGGGTCTGGCAATTTTAATTGTTGTAATATGTAGTGCAATTGTTGGTCTGTGTAATTCTCTTTTGGTTAATATTTTTGAATTACAGCCATTTATTGCTACATTGGCAATCTCTCAGGTTTGTCAGGGAGCTGCTTATCTGATTTGTGATGGTAAATCGCAGCCGGTAGCTAATCAGGCATATAACCAGATTGGTACCATGCGAATTATGGGAATTCCTTTCCCTGCGATTATTATGGTTATATTTTTTATCGTTTTTGGTTTTATTCTTTCCAAAACGGTATTTGGTCGCAGCGTATATATGGTTGGAGGAAATCCGGAGGCGGCGAGACTTGCAGGTCTAAGCCCAAAGAGAACTAGCACTATTCTTTATCTGATGTCATCTATGATTGCCGCTTTTGCAGGTATTTTAATGACTGCAAAGATGCATTCCGGACAGCCAGCGGGTGGATCAGGAGCAGAATTTGATGCTATCACGGCAGCTATTCTTGGCGGTGTTGCATTTACCGGTGGTAAAGGTAATCTTCTGGGATGTTTCATTGGTTTATTGGTAATGCAATGTTTTAATAATGGTTTGACAGTGGTAAATGTATCGTCATTCTGGCAGGTTGTAGCAAAAGGATTACTGTTGATAGGGGCTCTGGTATTCGATTATGTAAGAAGAAAAAAATTAGTAAAATAAATTAAAGTATAGGAGGAAAGATTATGAAGACAAGAAAAATGATAAGTTTGTTTCTGTGTGCGGCGATAGCGACAGGAGGAATAGGGTCAGTCAATGTGTTTGCTTCCTCTGAAGAAAAGTTGGTGTTCGAATATTTTAATACATCTATGACGGTAGAGTGGATCCAACATATTGATGAGGCACTAAGAGAATTGGGAGAAGAAAACAATTTTGAAGTGCTCAATGGAGATGCAAGTCGTGACATTAATACTCAATTATCTCAGGTTGATACTGCAATAAATCAGGGAATTGATGGTGCATTTCTCTTTGTTGTTGATGAAGGAAGTGCTACTGCAGTTGTAGATAAGTTTAATAATGCCGGTATTCCTGTAATTGGAGAAACTCTGAAACTGAAAGATGGAGAAGGAAATAATATTGCACCTTATGTAGAACTGGATGCATTCAATGTAGGAAAAAACTGTGGAGAATGGATTGTGGAAAACAAGGATACAACAGGGGTAGATCTCTCAGATGTATCAAAAGTCGGAATCATTCAAAATACAAACAGTAAATACCAGTCAGATCTTACTCGTATAGATGGTTTTATGAGTGGAATTGAAGAACTTGGCGTGCCGAAGGAAAATGTATTTATGGCAGATTGTGCAGCTGAAGCCAGCAGTAGTGACAATACAGAAGCTTCTTACAATCAGGTTTCCGCCATTCTCTCCGCACATCCGGAAATTGCTTCCTGGATCGTTATGGGATCAGTTGACTCTTACGCTATGGGTGCCGCACGAGCAATCGAAGCAGGTGGTATGCAGGATAAAACTATTCTAGTGAGCGCAGGTGGTGAGTTAGCCATTCAGGAATGGGCGAATGGAGCTGCCCCGGAATGGAAAGCAACATGTTATTACGATGCTATGGATTTTGCAGAACAGATGGTGGCTGGCATGTTGGAAATTACTCGTAATGGTAAAACTGCAGAAGAAATTTATCCGGAGTTTCTGGAAGAAGGACAGAAATACGCGGCTGTTGAAATTTCTGGAAATATGGCGACGCCAGACAATTATAAAGATATTGTAGGAAAATAAAAAGTTGATTTTGATAATTGAATTTCAAGTGTTACATCTATCATAAAAACTATATTCAAGGAGGGTGCATATGTCAACAAAATTAAGTCAATTACTTGATCCTCGAGGTTATCAGGAACGTACAATGATTACGTTGGCGAAACGTCCAACATTAGAGGAACTGAAAAAGGGAAAGATTTTATTTTACAACAATACAAAGTTAGGTTTTTGTAATTATTACACAGTATTTGATCGTATTAAAGAACGCCTGGTTGAAATTGGGTGTGATGACTCAAAATGGGTAGAATATACAGAAACTGTCCGAGGCAAAGATGCTGCAATGTTAGCTGATTATGCAGCAATGTTGGCGAAAGAAGAGCCGGTAGCCTGTATCACAGCATTTGGAGACATGGGTACGTCTTCCTCTACAACTGTATTGTCCATTGAGATTGAAAAACTTGGTATTCCGACATTATATATGACAGCACCTCCAGGAACAGGAATTACTGAGGGAGTAGGACTTTATCGAGCAGGTCATTTATGTATGTGTTCTGTTGATATTATGCAAGCATCCACTGTAGAGGAGGTTGCAGCAGAAGTTGACAAACACTGGGATTACATTCTTGCTTCGTTAACGACGAATGGAGAAGAACTGGAAAAACTGGCTGAAATAAAAGCAAAAATGGATCTTGTTGCACCTCAGAAAGATGGACTTCTTCCTTTAGAGGTAGAAGTTGATGATGCTGCAGAAGCAGGTGCAGGTCTCGAAGAAATCAATGATTTCTTTAACAAAGAGCATATCAGTGATGGACTTCCGATTATTCCTCCGACAAAAGCGAGATATGAAAAAATGCTGGAGTACTGTCCATTTGATGAAGATATGGTTCTTTGTGATCCAAGCGGTCCTTCGGGAAAAACAGTTACTGTAAAAGATGTTGCGATTGCTGCTATTATGGCTGGATGTAAGCCAAATGCAATGCCGGTATTGGTTGCTGTATTCAAAGCATTGAATCATAAGGAATATAATTTAAATCAGTCTGTTACAACATCACATCCAGGTGGAAATATGGTTATTGTATCTGGTCCTATTGCACAGGAAATTGGTATTTCAGGTAAACAGGGTTGTCAGGGACCAGGATGGCCGGCTAATGCTACAATTGGGCGTGCAGTTAATTTAGTTATGATGAATGTATTTCGTTCTGTTCCCGGTGTGTGTGATCTTGATTGCATTGCGTCTCAGGCTGAATTTACATTCTGCTTTGCAGAGGAACCAGATTTGGCACAGTGGAATATGATTAATGAGGATCATTATGATTCTGAAACGACAACCGTTTATGTACTTAAGGCCGAACCACTTCATGATATTATTGATTTTCTTAGTCTTAACGGTCATGATCTTTTGGATACAATCACAGCCTGCTGTACAACCCTTGG
>CAKUJT010000067.1 GCA_934661765.1 uncultured Senegalimassilia sp. | reverse complement strand
CAGACGCGCAGACGCGCAGACGCGCAGACGCGCAGACGCGCAGACGCGCAGACGCGCAGACGCGCAGACGCGCAGACGCGCAGACTTCGCCTTATGAGCTATTCGCCGCAAAAGCCCTTAAAACCCAGTTTACCGCCGTGTTAATTCTGCGCTGAATGCGGGGCTGGTAATTTCAAAAAGGTATAATGACCTTGGAAAATACTAGGCGGTATGGAGGATTACCACATGGCTGGAAGCATGGATGTCATCGAATTCGTGGCGCGTGAAGCGCTCACGAACGAGGACAAATTCAAACGATTGGTCGCGCAATTGGGCGACTCTTCGCGTCGTAATCGACAGAATGCAGCGGGATCGCTGGCGTTTATCGCGAAGGTTAGCCCCGAGTTGCTCGTTCCCTATGCATCCGATTTGGTCGATGCCCTGAATCGTCCCGAGGCTCAAACTCGTTGGGAAAGCTTGGATGCGCTTACCGCGCTCGTCCCCGTTGAGTCGCGCTGCACCGACAAGGCGCTTGCCGGTGCTGAGAACGCGCTGTTCGATGAGGAGAACGGTTTTGTTCGCCTGGCTGCCATGCGCTTCTTCTGCGCATATGGTGCCACCACCGAAAAGCGCAGCGAGAACGTCTGGCCGCTCATTGATGAAGCCATCCAGTGCTATCACGGCGATGTCGAGTTCAACGACATGCTGAATGCTGTTGCGGAGTTCGCCACTGGCAAGCTTTCGGAGCACGTTAAGGAAGCACTTGTTGAACGCATGTCGTTTGATGCGCATAATGGCAGGGGTGCCTTGAAGCGCAAGGCGCAAACCATCATTGACAACGTTCAAGGACAATAAGCTTGGAACCTCGGGCTGTGCCGCGTTGCGGTGCAGCCTGTTTCTTTCAACCCGTATGCGCTGCGGCGCAGGACAGAAGGAGTGGCAATGGCACAGCATACTGTAACCTTGATTCCGGGCGACGGCATCGGCTTGGAAACGTCTGCTGCAATGCAGCAGGTCGTAGAAGCTGCAGGTGCGGACATCGTTTGGGAAGTCGCTGAGGCCGGTGCGGCATGCGCCGAGAAAACGGGCACTCCGCTGCCTGATGAGACCATCGAGGCGGTGAAGCGCAACAAGGTAGCCATCAAGGGCCCGTGCACCACTCCCGTTGGAACCGGTTTCCGCAGCGTCAACGTTGCGCTTCGCAAAACGCTCGACCTGTATGTGTGCCTGCGTCCGGTGCTGTCCATGCCCGGTGCGGGCGGTCGCTACGACGACGTCGACCTGGTCATCGTTCGTGAGAACTCCGAGGATCTGTACGCGGGCGTGGAATTCGAAGAGGGCTCCGAGGCAGCTTCGAAGCTCATCAAGTTCTGCGAGGACGAGGGTGCGGGCGTTATTCGCCCCGATTCCGGTATCTCCATTAAGCCTATTTCCATCACGGCTACCCAGAACATCGTGCGCTATGCCTTCGAGTATGCGCTGAAGCATGGCCGCAAAAAGGTCACCGCTGCTCATAAGGCCAACATCATGAAGTATTCCGACGGCCTGTTCCTGCGCACGGCGCGAGAGGTTGCTAAGGAGTACGAGGGCCGCGTTGAGTTCGACGACCGCATCATCGACGCCTTCTGCATGAACATGGTCATCGACCCGGCGCAGTTCGACGTGGTGGTGTTTCCCAACCTGTATGGTGACATCGCCAGCGACCTGGCTGCTGGCCTGGTCGGCGGCCTGGGCATCGCCCCGGGCGCGAACATCGGCAAGGAATACGCCGTCTTCGAGGCTGTGCACGGCTCCGCTCCCGACATCGCGGGCCAGAACAAGGCCAACCCTACCGCGGAGATCATGTCCGCGGCCATGATGCTCGATCATCTTGGGGAGCTGGAAATCGCCGAGCGCATCCGCCGCGGCGTCCGCGCCGTGTACGCTGACGGCTCCGTGTTGACGGGCGATATCCGCAAGGCCACGGGCAGCAGCGCCCCCGCGGCTAGCTGCACCGAGTTCACCGAGGCGCTCATCGCCGCCATCAAGGCTCAGGCGTAATCGTACGGCGGGCGCTGGCCGGCAAGCTGCGGGAAGCGGGGTGCCGGCCCGTGCTCACTCCCGTAGCGGGCTTGAGCTGGGAGGTGCTGCTGCCGGTTTAAGTTGGTTGCAGGTAGGTTTCATCCTGCGTGCATGGCAGCCGGCCGACGTTGATTGTCGGATTTGCTCCTGCCGACGTGTGTGACTATCGGTTGCCGACGAGCGCGACTGTCGGCTGAATCGTGTTCAGCAAGATCGATATCAGGGTGCGACACGCACCAAGAGGGGACGATATGAAGAACGAGAAGTTCGCCGCTACCCTTTCCGTGGGCGATGCGGCTTACACCTATTATCCGGTTGAGCAGATCGAGGGCTCCGAGAAGCTTCCGTATGCGCTGAAGGTGCTGCTCGAAAACGTGCTGCGCAACGCCGAGAGCCCGGAGGCGGCTGCTGACTTGGCGAAACGCGTGGTCGAGGCTGGTTGCGCAGGCGAGGTGGGCAGCGAGGTCGAGTTCAGCCCCGCGCGCGTGCTGTTCCAGGACTTCACGGGCGTGCCGGTGTTCGTGGACTTCGCTGTGATGCGCGAAGCTTGCGCGAACCTGGGCGGCGACCCGGCGAAGATCAACCCGCAGATTCCCTGCGACCTGGTCATCGACCACTCGGTCATCGCCGATGTGGCGGGCTGCTCCTGCGCCATGGAGAAGAACATGGAGCTGGAGTTCCAGCGCAACGGCGAGCGCTATAACTTCCTGAAGTGGGCGCAGAAGTCGTTCCAGAACGTGCGCATCGTCCCTCCGGGAGCGGGCATCTGCCATCAGCTGAACATCGAGCAGTTCGCGCAGGTTGCCATGACCTCCACGGCCGCCGGTGTGGAAACGCCGGAGGGCGAGAACCCCACGGTGTACTTCGACACCCTGGTGGGCACGGACAGCCACACGCCTACCGCCAACGGCATCGGCGTGCTGGGCTGGGGCGTCGGCGGCATCGAGGCCGAGGCTGCGGCGCTGGGCCAGCCGATCACCACGCTGGTTCCCAAGGTCGTGGGCGTGCGCCTGACCGGCAAGCTGTCCGAGGGCGTCGCGGCCATGGACGTGGCGCTGACGTTCGCGAAGATGCTGCGCGAGAAGGGCGTTGTCGGCTGCTTCGTCGAGTGCTTCGGCCCTGGCCTGGACAGCCTGAACGCCACGCAGCGCACGTGCATCTCCAACATGACGCCGGAATACGGCAGCACCTGCACGCTGTTCCCCGTTGACGACCAGACGCTGGCGTACCTGCGCCTGACCGGTCGCAGCGAGCAGCAGGTGGCGCTTGTCGAGCAGTATGCGAAGGCGCAGGGCTTCTGGAACGACCCGCAGGCGCCCGAGCGCGTGTACGCCGACGTGGTCGAGCTGGACCTGAGCAGCGTGAAGCGCAGCATCGCCGGCCCGTCGCGCCCGCATGATCGCATTTTCCTTGAGCAGGCGCAGGAGCGCTTCCATGAGATTTGCGCCGATCGTGGTCTTGACCTGGGCAAGAAGGAAACGGTCGACGTGAACGGCCAGGCATGCGAGCTGGGTCACGGCGCGCTTGCCATCGCCGCGGTGACCAGCTGCACCACCGCTACCGACCCCTCCATGATGCTGACGGCCGGCTTGGTGGCCAAGAAGGCCTCCGAAGCGGGGCTGAAGCCCAAGCCGTGGGTGAAGTGCATCCTGGCTCCGGGCAGCCACGCCACCGAGCTGCTGCTTGAGCGTGCCGGCCTGATGGATGGCTTGCGCGACCTGGGCTTTTACACGTGCGGCTTTGGCTGCATGAGCTGCATCGGCAACTCCGGCCCCATTCTGCCGGCGCTGCACGACATCGCCGACGATCTGGAGCTTGCCAGCGTGCTTTCGGGCAACCGCAACTTCGAGGGTCGCATCTCGCCCGACGTGTCGCAGAACTACCTGGGCGCTCCGGCAACGGTGATCGCCTATTCGCTGGCGGGCACTATGGACGTGGATCTGCCCAACGCCGTGCTGGGTGAGCGCGCCGACGGCACGCCGGTGAAGTTGGCCGACATCTGGCCGACCGATGCCGAGGTTGCCGACCTGCTGGAGCGTTTCGCCACGAAGGAGCTTTACGAGGAGGGCTCGCGCGGCCTGTATGATGGCGACGCCGCCTGGCAGCAGCTTGGCAGCGAGCCGTCCGACACGTTCGCGTGGGACGAGGCCTCCACGTACGTGCGCCGCGCGCCGTACTTCGACGGCATGGGCGCACAGCCTGCGCCGGCCGAGCCCATCAAGGATGCGCGTGCGCTGGCGTTCCTGGGCGACTTCATCACCACCGACCACATCTCGCCCGCGGGCAGCATCGCGCTGGATTCCCCGGCGGCGAAGTATCTGGAGGAGCGCGGCGTCGTTCCGGCGGACTTCAACACCTATGGTGCCCGTCGCGGCAACCACGAGGTCATGATGCGCGGCACGTTCGCCAACGTGAAGCTGTCCAATAAACTGGCGGAGGGCAAGAAGGGCGGCTGGACGCGCGACTTCCTGAAGGGCGAGATCACCCCGCTGTTCGATGCGGCTATGGACTATGAGCAGGCCGATGTGCCGCTGGTCGTGGTGGCCGGCAAGATGTACGGCAGCGGCAGCTCGCGCGACTGGGCGGCGAAGGGCCCCATGCTGCTGGGCATCCGCGCGGCGTTCGCGGAAAGCTTCGAGCGCATCCACCGCTCGAACCTCATCGGCATGGGTGTGATGCCGCTGCAGTTCGAAGAGGGCGAAAGCGCCGAAAGCCTGGGTCTGGACGGCTCCGAGCAGTACACGGTCGGCGCCGTGGACTTCTCGAAGGGCCTGCCCGAGCCGCGCGTGGTGGACGTGACGGCGAAGAAGGCCGACGGGTCCGAGGTCGCCTTTAAGGCGACGGTTCGCGTGGACACGCCTACCGAGGGCAAGTACTTCGAGCATGGCGGCATTCTACAGTACGTCCTTCGCCAGCTGGCAAAATAGGGGCGGCAGCCGAACGCGGCGCTTCGCCAAGGGGAGTGCCGCGCTTCCCGGAAGGGCACGGCGTTGACCGGCCGTCATCGCAACGAATATAAAAGGTAACGGAACGCGTTCGGTTTCAAGGGAAGCTGGACGCGTTCCGCTACAATGTGGAACATTGTTCATCCATCAATGGAGAAAGGGATGCCGTGAAACAGACATCCGGTTTTGAGTCGCTCATCGATGCCCTGAAGCAATCGGGCTTCGACATGGGCGCAGGCTTCGGAGGGCCCGCTGGCGCCTCCGGCGAGGGGGGTGCCAGCAGCTCGTCGGGCAACGGCGCTGGCGGCCAAGGTTCCGAAAACCCGTTCACCGCGTTCAGCGGCGGTCGCGGTCACAAGGGCGGCAACGGCGGGGGCATCCCCGAGTTCTCGTTCGGCGACAAGATAGGCAAGATGGGCAAGAAGGCGCTCATCATCACCGCAGTGCTGGTGCTGCTTATCGTGGCGGCGGCCTACTGGTGGTTCCATCCGCCGATCAACATCCACAGCGTGGACACGTGGATGTTCGTGGTCGTGTTCATCCTGCTGCCGCTGTTCCTGCTGTGGAACGTGAAGTCGCGCACGTACGAAACGGGCAACAGCAAGGTCGACCCCAACCGCACGAAGGCGAAGGCGTTCAAGGTGGCGTCGTGGATTCCCGTGGCCATCACGCTAGTCGGCGTGCTGGGTGCCGTGGCATCGCTGTCGGTGTTTCCCGGCAACGCTGCCAAGTACGCTAGCGTGCTGGATACGCAGGATGCTGACTTCGCGCAGGACATCCAGCAGGTCGACTACTCCGAGATTCCCATCATCGACCGTGATTCCGCGGCGCTGCTGGGCAATCGCGCCATGGGCAACATCCCCGAGTACGTTAGCCAGTTCGAGATTGCCAATACGTATAGCCAGATCAACTACCAGGGCACGCCCGTGCGCGTGAGCCCGCTGGGCTATGCCGACCTGTTCAAGTGGCTGACGAACCGAGCCGAGGGCATCCCGGCGTACGCGCTGGTGGACATGACCACGCAGGATGCACAGATCGTCAAGCTGGGCGACCGCGCGATCTTCTATTCGCGTTCCGAGCCTTTGGCCCGCAATATCGACCGTTACGTGCAGTTGAAGTACCCCTTCTATATGTTCGATGAGAAGTCGTTCGAGATTGACGAGGACGGCCAGCCCTGGTGGATCTGCCCGGTACAGACGCGTACCATCGGCCTGTTCGGCGGCACCACCATCGAGCGTGTGGTCATGGTGAACGCCACCACGGGCGAGTGCACGGACCTTGCCATCGGCGATGTGCCCCAGTGGGTCGACCGCGCCTATCCGGCCGAGCTGCTCATCCAGCAGTACAACTGGTCGGGCAAGTACCAGGACGGCTGGCTGAACAGCTGGCTGGGCCAGAAGAACGTGGTGCAGACCACGCCGGGCACCGATGGCAACGTGGGCTACAACTACATTGCCAAGGACGATGACGTGTGGGTGTACACGGGCGTGACGTCGGCCACGGCGGACAACTCCATCGTTGGTTTCGTGCTGGTGAACCAGCGCACGGCGGAATCCCATTACTACCCGGTGGCGGGCGCGACCGAAGAATCGGCCATGCAATCGGCCGAGGGCGCCGTGCAGAACCTGCGTTACTCCGCTACGTTCCCCATCCTGATCAACGTGTCCGAGCAGCCGACGTACTTCATGGCGCTGAAGGATAACGCAGGCACCGTGAAGAAGTTCGCGATGGTGGACATCCAGCATTACCAGAACGTGGCAACGGGCGACACGGTTGCGGAGACGCAGAAGTCCTATCAGGCGATGCTGGCAACCAGCGGAACGCTTTCCGGCGATGCCGTGGAGGCCAACACGCAGGAGCAGACGGGCGCGATCCGCAGCATGACGCAGGCAGTCCTGGACGGCAACTCCCACTTCTACGTGACGCTGGAAGGCGTTGAGGGCATCTACGACTTCGCCTTGCCCGCGCAGCTCGGCATCGTGGGCTACAGGGAGGGCGATACCATCGCCTTCAAGTACATCGCCGGCGATACCACAAATTCCGTCCAAGAACTTGTTGACACGCAGAATAAATCTGATACAATAGATAAGTCATCTTCTGAGCAGGCCGCGAAGACGGTTAAACAAACCGCGGAAACGGCCGACCAGCAGAAGACGGAGCAACAACAGTAGTTCCGCTGCCCGAGACAGCAGGCACCGAAAGGTTCAATCGCAAGCAATTGCGGCCCGCCGAGGTGGTTGTTAAGTATCGCACTTCAACGACCCCTGTGTCTTAGGACGGCAGGGGTCGTTCTTTTTCTCAAGCGCGACTCCACCCGCATGGGGCGGAACCCGAGTTTGAGAAAAAGGAGGTGTAACAATGCCGAACGCAAAGAACCAATCCATGCTGTCCGCGATCAAGGAAGATCTGGAGGGTGCGGGTGCTGTGTGGGTCGTCGACGCCTGCGGTCTGACCGTCAAGGAGGTCGAGGCTCTGCGCAACGCAGTCCGCGAGTCCGGTGCATGCATGAAGGTGTACAAGAACACCGTTATGCGCATCGCTCTGTCCGAGTCCGAGCTGCCTACGCTGGACGACATGCTGCATGGCCCGAGCGCATTCGTGTTCGCCGGTTCCGATGTGGCTGCTGCCGCGAAGGCCGTTAAGGAGTTCGCCAAGTCCAACGAGAACCTGCAGATCAAGGGTGGCTTGATGGAGGGTGCTGCAGTCAGCGCCGCAGAGGTGGAGGCCATCGCTTCCCTGCCCTCTCGCGAGGAGCTGTACGCTCACATCGCCGCTGCCATCAATGGTGTGGCTCAGGGTCTGGCAACCGCTATCAACGGTGTGCCGCGTGGCCTGGCTCAGGTCGCAAAGGCCGTTGCCGATCAGAAGGTTGCGTAAGCAAGCTTCTTGCGGCATAAGACGTGCCGCGTAATGCATTTGAAATTTCGGCTGGAACATAAGGATGATCCAGCCCCTTTGAAAGGAAACTAACATGGCTGTTTCTCGCGAAGAGATCATCGAGGCTCTGAAGGAAATGTCCCTGCTCGAGGCTTCTGAGCTGGTCAAGGACATCGAGGAGACCTTTGGCGTGTCCGCTGCTGCTCCGGTTGCCGTTGCCGCTGCTCCGGCTGCTGGCGCTGCTGCCGCTGAGGAGAAGTCCGAGTTCGACGTCGTGCTCGAGGGCTTCGGCGACAACAAGATCGCTGTCATCAAGGCTGTCCGTGAGATCACCGGCCAGGGCCTGAAGGAAGCTAAGGAGACCGTCGAGGGTGCTCCTTCCACCATCCAGGAGGGTGTGGCCAAGGACAAGGCTGAGGAGATCAAGAAGACGCTGGAAGAGGCCGGCGCTGCTGTGACCCTGAAGTAAATTCAGTCTTCCGACTGCTTTTACAGGACCCGCTGCTTGCAGCGGGTCCTTTTTTGTTTGGGAACGTCCCCTGTTCACGCTTCGGAACGCAACAGAATGGTTACGGATGCGACGTTGCTTGCGTTGGGCGTGTAACGTTCCGGAATGACGATTGCGGTTTGCCGCACAAAGAGACACGACGGGAAGGAAGCGCCATGCAGACAGGGTATTTCAGTGCCGCATGGAATGATGTGAAAAGCTCGCAAGGCTGGCTGGGAAAGATGTTCTTGCTAGGCCTTATCGCGTTCATCCCGGTTTTCGGCCCCGTGGTGCTGTTGGGTTATGCGTTCGGTTGGGCGCGCGATATCGCCTGGGGTGTGCACATGCCCATGCCTGCGCGCATCTTCGGGAACGAGGACGGCCTGCTGTATCGCCGTGGGCTGATTTTGCTTGCCATTTGCATCGTGTGCTGTGTGGTGATTCCCGGGGTGCTCGAGGGTTGTTGGGATGCGCTTGCGCGACGCGGTTTGAGCAACGTTTCGCATGCCGTTTGGGGTGGTGCCGGTGATGCTGCGGTTGTGAGCCCGGTGTATTCCCTGTTCAGTCTTGCGGTTTCCTTGGCATCTGTCATGTTTTTCCTGGTGGCCTCCATGCGTGCGAGCATCTATGGCAGGTTGGGGCCCGGTTTCCAGGTTCCGCGCCTGTGGGCCATGATGCGCCATGACATGAAGGGCCTGCTGCGCGTGCTGGGGCTTTCCATTGTGCTTGCTATCGTTCCGGTGGTGGTTACAGGGATCGTCGGGTCGCTTTTGGTCGGGGGCGTTATCAGCGTGGGAGCGTATGGGCTGTTCTCGAACGCTGCCGCGCCTGACATGATGTTTGTCGTCGCTGCGGGTATGTGCTTAGTCCTCGTCTGTTTTGCCTTGGCTGTGGTGGTTTCGGCGGCATCGGCGTTCGCGGTGGTGATGCAGGCGCGTGCCGTGGGATACTGGACAAGGCAATTCGACGTTCCGGCATGGCGCGGTCAAGATGACCCCATGCCGTTCGAGATGGCGTCCAACGGGGCGCCGAGATAGGCGGTTCCGTGAAACAAGGGAATAGAAGCCAAGGGTCGCGCAGTACCTCCGAGGGGCATGCCAGCAATCGAAGCGGCAAGCCGTCGCGCCGCAGTGGAGCGAAAGGCGGCGTAGCTCATCGCGGCTCGGAGAAGCAGGCAAAGCAGGCAAAGCAGGCAAAGCAGGCAAAGCAGGCAAAGCAGGCAAAGCAGGCAAAGCCCAAGGCTTCCCTGCCTCCGCGTAGCGCGTTTTTGCCGGTAAACCGCGCCGATATGGAAGAGCGCGGTTGGGACTGCTGCGATTTCGTGTTCGTGTGCGGCGATGCGTATGTCGACCATCCCTCGTTCGGCATGGCTATCATCACGCGCCTGCTTGAGGCGAACCACTATAGGGTGGGCGTGATCTGCCAGCCCGATTGGCGCGACCCCGAAAGCGTCACGGTATTGGGAAAGCCCCGGCTGGGGTTCCTGGTTTCCGCCGGCAATATGGACTCGATGGTGAACCACTATACGGTGGCCAAGAAGCACCGCAGCACCGATGCGTTCTCGCCCGGCGGCGAAATGGGGCTTCGCCCCGATCGTGCAGCGGTGGTCTATGGCAATCTGATTCGCCGCACATATAAGGATGTTCCCATTGTGCTGGGCGGCATCGAGGCGTCGCTTCGCCGTTTGGCTCATTATGATTATTGGTCGGACAAGCTAAAGCGTTCGATTCTGCTTGATTCCGGCGCCGACCTTGTCAGCTATGGCATGGGCGAGCATTCCATCGTGGAGATCGCCGATGCGCTGGCGGCTGGGCTTGACGTGTCCGACATCACGTTCATCGACGGCACGGTGTATCGCGCGAAAACGCTTGAGCATGTGTATGATTACGAGCTGCTGCCCTCGTTCGACAGCATGCAGAAGGACAACCTCGAGTATGCCCGCAGCTTCAACGTGCAGTACGGCAACAGCGACCCTTTCACGGGAAAACGCCTGGTGGAGCCTTATTCCGACCATGAGTTTGTGGTGCAGAACCCGCCGAGCAAGCCGTTGACCACCTCGGAGATGGACGCCGTATACCGCCTGCCGTATGCGCGCGCGTACCATCCCATGTACGAGGAAGCCGGCGGCATCCCGGCCATCCGCGAGGTGAAGTTCAGCCTGACCAGCAATCGCGGGTGCTTCGGCGAGTGCGCGTTTTGCGCGCTGACGTTCCATCAGGGGCGCATCGTGCAGGTGCGCAGCCACGAGTCCATCGTGGAAGAGGCGAAGCAGATGATCGCCGACCCGGAGTTCAAGGGCTACATCCACGACGTGGGCGGCCCCACGGCGGATTATCGCCACCCCGCGTGCGATGCGCAGCTGCGCCGCGGCGCATGTCGCAACAAGCACTGCCTCTCGCCGCAGCCCTGCCGCAAGCTGAACGCCGACCACACGGACTACCTGCAGCTTTTGCGTGAACTGCGTGAGCTGCCGGGCGTGAAGAAGGTGTTCGTGCGCTCGGGTATCCGCTTCGATTACGTGCTGGCCGACCGCAACAAGGGCGAGGCGTTCGTGCGCGAGCTGTGCGAGCACCACGTGAGCGGGCAGCTGCGCGTGGCGCCCGAGCACGTTTCCAACGCCGTGCTCGGCGTGATGGGAAAGCCGCAACACCAGGTGTACGAGAAGTTCGTGAAGCTGTTCCAGCAGGCCAACGATGCTTGCGGGCTGAAGCAGTTCGTGGTGCCGTACCTGATGTCGTCGCACCCCGGAAGCACGCTCGACGAGGCCATCGAGCTGGCGGAATACGTGCGCGACATGGGGTTCAACCCCGAGCAGGTGCAGGATTTCTATCCCACGCCGTCCACCATGTCCACGGCCATGTACTTCACGGGCGTGGACCCGCGCACCATGGAGCGCGTGTTCGTGCCGAAAAGCCCGCATGAGAAGGCGCTGCAGCGCGCGCTCATTCAGTATCGCGACCCGAAGAACCATGACCTGGTGATCGAGGCGCTGCGCAAGGCGGGCCGCACCGATCTGATCGGGTTCGGTCCGAAATGCCTGATCAGGCCCTATAAGGGCGAAGGCGGGCACGGCGCTGGCGCGAAGAAGGGCGTGGCGGGCGCGAAGAACGCTATGCGCGGGCCGAAGGGCCGCGAAGGCAGCCAGGGTTTCGGCAGCGGCAAGGGCGCTTCCGGTGGCCGCGGCGCGGCTGGCGGCGGCAAGCGCGGCAAAGGCGCGGGAGGTTCCGGCGGAAGTGGTCGCGCTGCGGATGGCGCGGCTAAGCGCGCCCGCGTAGCAGGAGGCGCGGGAGGCCGAGGGAGCTCTTCGGGCAGCGCGAACGCCGACAAGCGTGGCGGTTCCCCGAACGGCGCGCGTGGCGGCAAAGGCAACGGCTCGCGTGGGAAAGCGTCCCGGCGGTAGCTGAATCACAGCATATTCCCTAGGTGGAGAGGGTATACTATAAGGGTTGCATTCAATGGCGTCGGCGCTTAGGCCGTCGGCGCTTTTCCCCCTGCGGAAGAAAGGCGGCAGCGCGCATGAAAATCTCAACGAAGGGCCTGTACGCGGTTCGCTTGATGCTGTATCTGGCGGAGCACGACGGCGGCGGCCCCGTGTCGCTGAAGGAAGTGTCCGAGTCGCTGGGCATCTCGAAGAAGTACCTGGAGCAAATCGTGTCGAACGTGGTCACGGCGAAGCTGGTGCGCTCGGTGCGCGGTGCTGCCGGCGGCTATCAGCTGGCGAAACCGGCCAGCGTGATCACCGTGCTTGATGTGCTGCGGGTCACCGAGGGCTCACTTGCGCCGGCGTCGTGCTTGGAGGATGACACCTTCGATTGCAATATGCCGGTTCCCTGCATGGAGCTGGGCGTATGGCGCGGGCTGTATAAGGTGATCAACGAGTATCTGGGCGGCATCACGCTGCAGAGCATCATCGACGAGCATTCAGCGGTGGCGGCGGACAGTTATTCGATCTAACGGAAGGGCGTGAGCGTTCAAGCTTGCGCCCTTTTTCGCTATCTACCTGGGAAAACGATATATAACCCACTAAACCGTAGGGAATACGGGATAAATTTTCGAAATAGATATTGACATCGCCTAGAGACATAGTAGGATAACAGGCATGAAAACGGCGTTCCGCACGTGGCAATCAACGGCGGACAAGCGAGAGAGGAACATCATGGCCATCTACAAGAGCGTGTCCGAGTTGATCGGCGGCACTCCGTTGGTGGAGCTGTCCAACTACGAGAAGAACCACAACCTTGAGGCCACCATCGTGGGCAAGGTGGAGCTGTTCAACCCCGCCGGCTCGGTGAAGGACCGTATCGCGAAGGCGATGCTCGACCAGGCCGAGGCCGAGGGCAAGCTGGATGCCGACACCGTCATCATCGAGCCGACCTCCGGCAACACCGGCATCGGCCTGTGCTCGCTGGCTGCCGCCCGCGGCAACCGCATCATCATCACCATGCCGGAAACCATGTCGGTCGAGCGCCGCAACCTTATGAAGGCATACGGCGCCGAGCTGGTGCTCACCGACGGCAGTAAGGGCATGAAGGGCGCCATCGCCCGCGCGTCCGAGCTGGCCGAGGAGATTCCGAACTCGTTCATTCCCAGCCAGTTCACGAACCCGGCGAACCCCGCCGTCCATGAGCGCACCACCGGTCCCGAAATCTGGGCTGACACCGACGGTAAGGTGGATATCCTGGTCGCCGGCGTGGGCACCGGCGGCACGCTTTCCGGTACGGGCAAGTATCTGAAGTCGCAGAACCCCGATGTCAAGGTGGTTGCCGTGGAGCCCGCCGGTTCCCCGGTGCTGAGCGAGGGCCATGGCGGCGCGCACAAGATCCAGGGCATCGGCGCAGGATTCGTGCCCGACACGCTGGACCAGTCGGTCTATGACGAGGTAATGCCCATTACCGACGAGGAGGCGTTCCAGGCCGGCCGTGAGTTGGCGGGCAAGGATGGCCTGCTGGTGGGCATCTCCTCCGGCGCCGCGGTTGCCGCCGCAACGAAGCTGGCGCAGCGACCCGAGAACAAGGGCAAGCTGATCGTGGCGGTGCTCCCCGACACCGGCGAGCGTTACCTGTCCACGGCGATGTTCAACTTCTAGGGAACGCAAACCGCCCGTTTGCGGCCAGAAGCTGCAGGCTGGCGAATATGAGAACTCGGCGAAGGCGCCCCGCTCCGAACAGGAGCGGGGC
>CAKUJT010000066.1 GCA_934661765.1 uncultured Senegalimassilia sp. | reverse complement strand
GGGGGTTTAGCTCAGCTGGGAGAGCGCGGGCTTTGCAAGCCTGAGGTCAGGGGTTCGATCCCCCTAACCTCCACCATTTGAGATTATTTGCAGGTCCGTAAACGGGCCTGCATTTTTTTTGCCTGCAGGTCCGGAAACGGGCCTGCGTTCGTATCGGGGTAGGAAACGATCGAGCTGATAAGCGAGGTGTCATGAACCGTCTGGAAGCATTGCGTGCCTTGGGATTGGACGAGGACGCTACCGACGAGGATATCAAGACCGCTTATCGCGAAACGGCGCAGATCCTACATCCCGACCGCTTCGCCACCAATAAAAAGCTGCAGGACCGGGCAACCGAGCAATTCAAGAACCTGCAAGAGGCCTACGATTTCCTGACGTCGTCCAAAGGTCGCAGGAAAGCAGGCGGCTCCTCGGCCTCGGCGCGTTCAACACGCGCGGCTTATGACGATGCCGATGCCCGCCTTGCCGGCATAGCCGCGGCCCGGACGCAGCTGGTGCGCCAACGTGATGCGGTGTACGACGAGCGCCGCAACGGTCTTGGCATGGCGGCTATCGGCGGGCTGGTGGCCTTGTTCTGCGGCCGACGCCCTTTTGGGTTGTTCGGTGTGGTTGCCGCCATAGCCAGCACTGCAGCCATCTGGGGCATTGTCCAGGTGGTATCATCGCAACGTTCCATCAACACGCTTACCGAGCATATTGACGAATTGAATAGGGAAGAGCGCAAGATCGCGCAAGAATCTGAAGAGGAGTAGCACACCCGTATGAAGCAAGAAGGCCTTCGCAACGTTGCCATCATCGCGCACGTCGACCATGGCAAGACCACGCTGGTCGACCGCCTGCTGTGGTCGTCCCACGTGTTCCGCGAGAACCAGGAAGTGCAGGAGCGCGTCTTGGACTCCAACGATCAGGAGCGCGAGCGCGGCATCACCATCCTGTCCAAGAACATCTCCATTCACTACAAGGGCGTCAAGATCAACGTCATCGACACGCCTGGCCATGCCGACTTCGGCGGCGAGGTGGAGCGCGTGCTGAACATGGCCGACGGCGCCCTGCTCATCGTCGACGCTTACGAGGGCCCCAAGCCCCAGACCCGATTCGTTCTCTCCCACGCCCTCGAGCGCGGTCTGCGCATCGTAGTCGTTGTGAACAAGATCGACCGCCCCAACGCCGATCCCGAGGGCGCCGTGGACAAGGTGTTCGACCTGATGGTCGAGCTGGGTGCTTCAGACGAGCAGCTTGACTTCCCCGTGGTGTACGCTTCCGCGGTCAACGGCTACGCACGCTTGGAGCCCGAAGACGGCAACATGGACATGATCCCGCTGCTCGACACCATCATCAACGAGATTCCGTGTCCCGAGGTGGACGCCGAGGGTCCGGTGGCCCTGCAGGTCTGCACCGTCGACCACAGCAGCTACGAGGGTCGTATCGGCGTCGGTCGCCTGCATAGCGGCACCCTGCACGAGAAGGAGCAGGTGCTGGTCGTGCAGCCCGACGGCAACCAGTACAACGCCACCATCCGCAAGGTCTACACCTTCGAGAACCTGGGCAAGACCGAGGTTCCCGAAGCCCATGCCGGCGATATCGTTGCCGTGATCGGTGTCGAGGCGGCGGATATCGGAGACGTGATCACCGACCCCGAGAACCCGGTGGAGATGGAGCCCATCGCTGTCGAGGAGCCCACCATGGCGGTCGTGTTCGAGGCTTCCACCAGCCCGCTGGTTGGCCGTGAGGGTGACATCGTCGGCGCCCGTCAGCTCAAGGAGCGCCTCATGCGCGAGAAGGAGAGCAACATCTCCATGCGCATCGACGAGACCGAGGACAAGTCCGGCGTGCGCGTTGCCGGCCGTGGCGTGCTGCATCTGTCCGTCCTTATGGAGACCATGCGCCGCGAAGGCTTCGAGTTCCAGGTCGGTCGCCCGCAGGTCGTGTATAAGACCGACGAGCACGGCAACAAGCTCGAGCCGATCGAGGAAGCAACCGTCGACGTGCCGAACGACTACTCCGGCAAGGCCATCGAGGTCATGGGCACCGCCGGCGGCATCATGGAGGACATGTTCTCCGACGAGAGCATGACGCACTTGACCTTCAGCATCCCGTCCCGCGGCACTATGGGCCTGAAAACCCGCATCCTCAATGCGACGCACGGCGAAGCAGTGCTGTTCCACCACTTCCGTGAGTACGGCCCGTATTCCGGTGAGATGGACGGCCGCAAGAACGGCTGCATGATCGCCATGGCAACCGATAAGGCCGTCGCCTACGCGCTTGATACGCTGCAGCAGCGTGGCCGCTTGTTCGTCAAGCCCGGCGACGAGTGTTACGAGGGTATGATCGTCGGCGAGTCCGCCAAGGAAGGCGACATGGTGGTTAACGTGTCGAAGACGAAGAACCTGGGCAACCAGCGTTCCTCTACTGCGGACAAGGCCATCCAGCTGACCCCGCCGATCACCTTCACGCTCGAAGAGGCGCTGGAGTACATCGAGGATGACGAGCTGGTGGAGGTCACTCCCGAGTCCATTCGCCTGCGCAAGCGCATCCTGAGCACCATCGAGCGCAAGAAGGCGAACAAGAAATAGCGCAAAAGGCGTTTTCGTAACGACTTCGCATTCGAGCGTGGGTGTGATCAAGCGCCGACAAAGCGCGATATAACCAGCTTGAATCCCAAAAGGCGGCCTCCGGGCCGCCTTTTTCTATGGGGAGGTGCTCCGAATGCTGTAGGAAAGCCCAGCTCCTGTGAAACCTGCATGGGCATATTGTGCTGGAAGAAAGGCGAATTCCGCCGTGTGGGAAAATACGCACGAGGCATTCGATTTGACCGTGGGACGCGTCTGTCCAGCGGTTTCATGCGTTTGAGGAAGGGTTTTATGAAGGCATCTCGCATTATCTCAACGGTTTGCGCGATGGGTCTTTCGGCGGCGTGCGTCATGGGCGTTGCCGGCTGCTCCAGCAATAACCAGAACTCCGGTTCGGGCGCGGTGGCCGCCACCATCAACGGTACCGAAATCTACGAGGACACGGTTACCGACTATATCCAAAGCGTTCGCGAGCAGCAGGGTCTGACTGACGAAGATTCCTGGGGCAACTACCTGGCGCAGATGGGCACCGATCCGGCAGGCGTGCGCGAGCAGATCATCAACACGTACGTCACGCGCGAGCTCATCAACTCCGGCGCTGAAGAAAAGGGCGTTACCGTCGACAGCTCCGAGGTTGATAGCTATGTCGACAAGATGAAGTCCAACTACGATAGCGACGAGAAGTGGCAGTCCGCCCTCGAGCAGGCCGGCATGACCGAGGACGAGTATCGTTCCGAGATCGAGCTGCAGCTGAAGGCCAAGGAGCTGTACAACACCTTCACTTCTAGCGAGGAGCCTTCCAACGACGATATGCTCCAGTATGCGCAGATGTACGCCAGCGCCTACGATGGGGCCAAGCGCTCCAGCCACATCCTGTTCGATTCCGATGACGAGGCAACCGCTCAGGACGTGCTGAACAAGATCAACTCCGGTGAGCTCGATTTCGCCGAGGCTGCCAAGCAGTACTCCAATGACACCGGTTCCAAGGACGCCGGCGGCGACGTGGGTTGGGATAAGACCAGCTCGTTTGTGCAGGAGTATACGGATGCGCTGAGCAGCCTTGAGAAAGACCAGGTCAGCGGTCTGGTTACCAGCAGCTATGGCATCCATATTATCAAGTGCACCGACGTGTACAACGCTCCGAAGGAGAAGGCCGACGACGGCACCGAGACGGTGAAGATCACCAGCCTCGACCAGATTCCCTCCGAGTGGCAGGAGACCATCAAGGAGTCGCTGCAGTCTCAGGGCCAGACCACGAACTACCAGAACTGGCTGAAGGAGAAGAAGGAATCTTCCGACCTCAAGATCAACGACATGCCCTCCGGCCTGCCCTACGACGTTGATATGTCGAAGTATCAGACTGAAGACCCCAACAGCACCGATAGCGCCGACACCAATGTTTCGGCCGCTGACTCGACGGACGGCGACGCCTCCGCCAGCACGGATGGTTCCGCTGACAACTCCGCCAGCGCGACCGATGCCGAGGAAAAGTCTTCGGCAAACTAGCCTGCAAGGGCGCGTAACGCAGAGATAAGAAGGGAATCCGTTTCAACGGGTTCCCTTCTTCGTTTGGGAAGGAATGGGTTAATGAGCGAAGAGAACACCGAAGCGCAGCCATTGTTCGAACTCAACGATGCCGAGGTCGTGCGAGCGGGCCGTACGATCCTGCACGTTGATAAGTTCTTGCTTGCAAAAGGGGAGAACATCGCGCTTTTGGGTCCGAACGGCGCCGGCAAATCGACGTTCGTGAAGCTTATCACCAGGGAAGTGATGCCGCTCTATCGTGAGCAGCCTCCGGTGAAGTTCAACGGCAACCCGCGTGCGACGTTGGTGGATGTGCGCAAAACGCTGGGTATCGTGTCGTCTACCATGCAAGCCCAGATCAACGTTCATCTGCCTGCCGTGGATATCGTGGAAGGCGGCTTGTTCGGCACGCTTGGCCTTCCGCGTCACGTCCACCCGGATGAGCGTACGCATGCGAAGGCGCTTGAGGCTATGGAGATGCTGGGTGTGGCAAAGCTTGCCGACCAGGACATCATGACCATGTCGAGCGGTCAGGCGCGCCGCGTGCTCTTCGCTCGTGCTCTTGTGCACGACCCGAGCACGCTGCTGCTCGATGAGCCGTGCACAGGTTTGGACCCTGAAGGCATGTATTACGTGCGTTCGAGCATGCGCGACCTCGCAAGGGCGGGCAAGGGTATCGTGTTGATTACCCACTATCCGGAGGACATCATCCCCGAGATCAAGCGTTTGGTCCTGGTCAAAGAGGGAAAGTTGTTCGCCGACGGCGCGAAAGAGGACATGCTGACCGACCAGATGATGAGTTCGCTGTTCGACGTTCCGCTGCAAGTTGCGAAAAATGGCAAAAACAATGAGTATTTTTCTCTTGTGAGTTCGTACTAAATGGTGTAACATACCTAAACGCTGCATGAGCGCACGAGAGAAAACGTGAATGCGATGCAGTCTGTAAGCAAGCGGAGAGATGACCGAGCTGGCCGAAGGTGCACGATTGGAAATCGTGTATACGCCAAAAGCGTATCTGGGGTTCGAATCCCCATCTCTCCGCCAGATTATCCCGGCGGAACCTTTACGGTAACGCCTTTTTTGTAGGTCGGCATAAATACCCAGCCGACCCACCCCATGCGGAGGGGTGGCAGAGTGGTTGAATGCGGCGGTCTCGAAAACCGTTTCACCGGCAACCCCGGTGACGAGGGTTCGAATCCCTCCTCCTCCGCCAGGAAATTTGAAGCCCTTGCGAATGCAGGGGCTTTTTCATTTTCCGGGTAGTTGCGCGATTGCTTTGGGGTTTTCAAGAAAGAATCTTATTCATGAATAATCGTATCTAGGAATATAACCTGGGGAAATAGTAATCCACGGAGTGTTTATGGATAACATGTTTCACGTGAAACACTGTACAGACAGTACTCGTATACTCAGGTTATTCGAAGATTGCCCTTACCTTATCGGTATAGAAAGGAACCACCATGAACGAAGCCGCAAAGTCTTTGGCTCAGATGAAGAAGGCGAACAAGCTCGTCCGCCTGGCATTCCGCAAGAACGGTCCGAAGAGCTTCAAGCGCGGTCAGGGTGCACTGCTTCAGGCGCTGCTGGTCGATGATGGCGCAACGCAGCGTGATCTCACCAAGACGCTGGGTATGAACCGCAGCAACCTGAAGGATATCGTGAAGAAGGCCGAGCGCAACGGCTACGTGACCATCGAGTCGGCCGATCAGCCGCGCACCTATGCGGTGAAGCTGACTGATCTGGGCCGCGAGCTTGCGGAGAAGCGCGCTGCAGCCAATGATAAGACCGCCGAGGACATCATCTCCTGCCTGAGCGCCGAAGAGGTCGCTCAGCTCGACGCCATCACCGAGAAGCTGATTCTGGCGATGAAGGACAAGGGCATCTGCGGCAAGAAGAAGGGCTATAAGGTGCGCCGCAAGCGTCATCGTCGCTAAAACCTGAACGCGGATTTTCAGCGGTTCGTTGCAACAACGATATCGCGGGTCGAAAGCCACGCTACACTGGATGCATCATGAAATGCATGCGGGGGCGTGGCTTTCGCATTGTAAAGAATCGAAAGGATACGGCAATGGCAGATCGCGTTGTTGAAAACCCGGAAAACGAAGTTCCCGAGATTCCCGAGATCTTGGAGAAGGTGCTGCTGTTCTCGCTCGATGAGGCGAAGCAGAAGCTGACCCAGAGCAACGAAGTTGTCCCCTTCACCGCGTTGGCGGTTAAGGAGAACCTGTTCATCGAGAACCACCCCGGCGAATCTGTGGAGGCATGTTTCAATGCGGCTCGCCATACGGTGCAGCATGCCCAGGGTGCGCAGGCTTATGCGCTCTGCTACGACGGTTACGTCGAGGTTGATGAGGGTACGAAGGACGCTCTTATCGCCGAAGGCGGCGTGCCCGGCGCAGATAAGGGCTTTGCCGTGGGCTATCTGTACGAGTGCTCCGAGGACGGCGCCGTCGAGTTCGAGGACGAGCCGGCATACATCGGTGAGGCCCCGAACTTCATGATCGCTCTGAAGGCCCCGGGCGAGTACAGCGACGACGAGATCGACGAGAAGTACACCGCAGAGGACGAGACTGAGTTCGAAGTGGTGGACGAGGGTTCCGAAGAGGAATAAGCCCAAATAGTCGAGAGGCGTATCGAAAACGTGCTCCTGAAAGCTTGCGCGGTTTGAACATAGGCGAACCATGCAAGCTTATTCAGCCAAGCTAAAGGCTGGCGATAGACGCGAAGGCGGTTCACCTGCAAGGTTCAGGTGAACCGCCTTCGTCATTTCGACAAGGGTTCTACAAGATGGCGTGCCTATAGTAGGAGATGCGGGCAGACGGCGGGCTGTGGAGCAGGGGCCTGCCGTCTGAGGTGCGGCGATGTGTTGAAACGGTGCAGAAGGAAGAAAGCAAGGTGAAAGGCTGGCATTGAGGAATCGAGCTTGATAATATAGTCAGGCTAATTCCTGCCCCGGTGTGTGCCTTCACCAGCCCGGGGCCGTAAAGTCCAAAGGAGGTGAGCTGATGAAGGCTTACGAACTGCTGTTTATTATTGCTCCGTCTACCGACGAGGAAACCCGTGCAAATACGATGAATCGTATCCAGGGCATTATCACGTCCGCTGAGGGTTCCGTCGACAACGTTGACGAGTGGGGCAAGCGTAAACTCGCTTACGAGATCAATGGTCTGACCGACGGTGTCTACACCCTCATCGATTTCCACGCTGATCCCGCCGAGGTTGCAGAACTCGATCGCGTGCTGCGCATCTCTGATGTCGTTGTTCGCCACATGATCGTGAAGCGCACCGACCGCGAATAGGATTACGTAGGGGCCCACAAGGTCCCAGCATGAGAAGAGGTAGATACACATGAGCATCAATCGTGTCATGATCAGCGGAAATCTTACGCGCGACGCCGAAATTCGTTCCACGCAAAGCGGTATGGCCATCCTGGGGTTCGGTGTTGCGGTCAACGACCGCCGCAAGAACCAGCAGACCGGCGAATGGGAGGACTACCCGAACTTCGTCGACTGCACCATGTTCGGCACCCGTGGCGAGAAGCTGCAGCCCTACCTTACGAAGGGCACGAAAGTGGCCATCGAGGGCAAGCTTCGTTACAGCTCGTGGGAGCGCGAGGGTCAGCGCCGCAGCAAGCTTGAAGTGATCGTCGACGAGTTGGAGTTCATGTCCAGCCGCAACGGCAACAACGCCAACCAGGGTTACGACAACGGTATGACCGCAGGTTATGCCCCGCAGCCCGCTCCGATGGCCGCTCCCGTTGCAGCTCCGATCGTAGATGCCTCTGCTTCGGTTTACGACGAAGACATCCCGTTTTAAGCGAAAGAGGTTTACCAAATGTCCGACTACGCGAAGCAGCCTCGTCGCAAGTACTGCCAGTTCTGCAAAGAGGACGCGGAGTACATCGACTACAAAGATACTCAGATGCTGCGCAAGTATGTTACCGACCGCGGGAAGATCAAGCCGCGCCGCGTGACGGGTGCCTGCACCCAGCACCAGCGTGACATCGCGAACGCCGTGAAGCGCGCTCGCGAGATGGCTCTGATGCCCTACGCGGTTCCCGCAATTAGCGGCCGCGGCGACCGCCGCAATCGCTAGGCGCAAGGAGGAACCATGAAAGTCATCCTGCTCCAAGAGCTCAAGGGCAAGGGCGGCGAAGGCGACGTCGTGGACGTGGCCCCCGGTTTTGCCAACAACTACCTGATGCCGCAGGGCATCGCCATCCTGGCTACGAAGGGCAACCTGAAGCAGCTGGAGATGCGCAAGAACAACATCGCCAAGCGCGAGGCTACTCGCCTGGCCGATGCTGACAAGCTGAAGTCCGTGCTCGACGGTGCTTCCGTGAAGGTCGACGCGAAGGTCGGCGAAGAGGGCCAGCTGTTCGGCTCCGTTACCGCCACCCAGATCGCCGAGTCCATCAAGGAGGCTCTGGGCGTGGAGATCGACCGCCGTCGCATCGAGGCTGGCAAGGCCATCAAGACCGCCGGTCAGCACGAGGTCGTCATCTCCATCTACCGTGACATCAAGGCCACGGTTACGCTGCTGGTGGGCATCGACGAGGTTGCTGCCGAGGAGGAGACCGAAGAGGTCGAGACCGAGGCTGTCGCCGAGGAGGCTGCTGCTGAAGAGGCCGCTGAATAACTCAGCGCTTTAAAGCGAACTAGCAAATCCCCCGTACGTTAGTGCGGGGGATTTTTCTATTTGGAGGTCATTAGCGAATCTTCATCTAAGTGACGGTTAAAGAGGCGCGTGTTTCCTGCTTGGGCGTATCACATGGCACTTATCGCTGTTTCAGTTGAAGAGGGGTGCATTATTGCCTGGCGGAGATTCGGACGGTGTGCATGGCGCCATTCTTGCTTGGAGCTTCTGTTGCTGTTCAGGTGACGCCCTGCGGTATCCGCGGCACAACTCCGAGTGCGGTATGATAAGCCGGATACAAGAAAGGATGAGCAGCATGCCCGTTGATGTTCCCTACAATCCCGATTTCGCCCCTGAGGTGCCTGAGAGCTCCTCTATCCGCAAAATGGAGCCCCAGAACATAGAAGCCGAGAAATCGGTGTTGGCGGCGTGCCTGCTCAATCAGGAGGCCATCGAGGACGTTGCCGCCAAACTTATCCCTGACAACTTCTATCGAGCTGCCCATCAGCGCATTTTCGAGGCCATGCTCGACCTTTACACGCGTCATATCCCCCTCGACCAGATTTCGGTTGCCGATAACCTGAAGGCATCGGGTCAGCTTGAGGCCGTTGGCGGCCAGGCATACATCTTGGAACTTGCCAGCAATTCGTTCGCCCTGGTCAACTGGCAGAATCACGTCGAGATCGTCAAGCGCACATCCATCCTGCGCGATCTTATCCGCGCGTCTGGCGAGATCCGTTCGCTGGCCTACGATGCCCCCGACGACCTGGGCGTCGTTGTGGAGCAGGCGGAGAAAACGCTGTTCGCGGTCACGGAAAAACGCGTTTCCAGTGCGTTTACAGGTATCGACACGCTGCTGGTGGACGCCTTCGAAGAACTGCAGGAGATGGCAGCGCAGGAGAACAAGATCTCGGGCGTCGCGTCGGGCTTTAAAGACGTCGACGACCTGTTCCACGGCTTCCGTGGCGGCGACTTGGTCATCCTTGCGGCTCGTCCTGGTGTCGGCAAGACGGCCTTCGCCCTGAACCTGTGCACGAGTGCGGCGAAATTGGGCGCCACCGTGGCATTCCTGTCGCTGGAAATGAGCGCCTCCCAGCTGGTGCAACGTGTCCTTGCCTCCGAGGCTCGCGTGAGCTTGTCGAAGCTGCGCGCCGGCCAGGTGCAGGACGCGGACTGGGCAGCCATTATCGAGGCATCCAGCAACCTTTCCAAACTGAAAATCGAGTTCGACGATACGCCGGCGCTTTCCATCCTGGAGCTGCGTGCGAAGGCTCGCCGTGAGCTGCGCGACGCTGAAAAGGGCCTGATCATCGTCGACTACCTGCAGCTGATGCAGCCGCCGCAAGCGCGTCGCGACGGCAACCGCGCCGTCGAGGTCGCTGAGATTTCCCGTGGCCTGAAGGTGCTTGCCAAGGAAATGGACATGCCCGTCATCGCGCTGTCGCAGCTCTCCCGTGCCGTTGAAATGCGCGGCAAGAAGCGCCCGATGCTGTCCGACCTGCGTGAATCCGGCGCTATCGAGCAGGACGCCGACATCGTCATGTTCATCGACCGAAGCATGGACGAGATGGAAGCGGAAAGCGAAGATCGTCCCGACTTGGGTACGGCAGAGCTGATCGTCGCCAAGCACCGCAACGGTCCCACGCGCGATATCACGCTCGCCTTCAACGCGGAATACACGCGCTTCATGGACTTCATCGACGATTCGCGCGTTCCCGACTATATGTAGCGCACGCAACGACGGGGCCGGGGTAAACTGAAGCTATGACTGAGAGCCTGACATTCCTCCACACCGCCGATCTTCACCTTGGTGCGCCTTTCCGCGGCCTTGCCAAGGTGTCGCCTGCGTGGGCTGCCCGATTGGTGCAAGCCATCGCTGAAGCATTCGATCGCGTTATAGACACGGCTGTTTCCCGCAAGGTCGACTTCATGGTCATCTCGGGCGACGTGTTCGATGCGTCGCGCGCGTCATACGGCGACTACCTGCGATTCTTCGAGGGCATGCGCACGCTGGGAAAAGCGGGAATCCCGGTGTACCTGATCACGGGCAACCACGACCCCTACACCTCTTGGCAGCAAAGCGCGTTTTCCTTGCCGGAGAACGTCCATATGCTGCCGGCGGACAAGCCGGGTTTCGAGTTGTTCAGGCGCAACGGCAAGCCGCTCTGCGTCATCGGCGGCCGCGGATACTACAACCAATCGTGGCCGATAGACGAATGCATCGCCGACGGCATCACGCGTGATGCGGCGCTTGCGGCCCTTCAGCAACGCGAACCTGACGTCGTGCAGGCCCCCTTCGCCATCGGCATGCTGCATACCGGGTTGAACCTCGACCCCGTGAAAGCGCCGGTCAACCCCTCGGTGCTGCTTTCCGCCGGCATGGATTACTGGGCTTGCGGGCACATCCACATGCGATACATCCATCCCGGCGAGGATGGTCCGCGCATCGCGTTCTCCGGGTGCATCCAGGGGCGCGATATCAAGGAGACGGGCCCGCGCGGAGCACAGCTGGTCACGCTTTCCGAAGGCGCGGTCCCGCAGCTTGAATTCATCCCCACGGCAAGCGTGGTATGGCAGCGCCTGCGCGTCGACGTGTCCGATTGCACTACATTGCCCGAGATCAGCGACCTGATCATCCGAGAGCTGTTCCGTGCGAACGGCAAGGCGCATTGCGAGGAGATGATCTCGCGCATCGCGTTGACGGGCACGACTGCGCTTCACGAGGTGCTCTCCCGCCCTGACGTGCTCGAGGACCTGCGCAAGCATGTGAACGATTCGTACGCGTCGTTTTTCTGCGACACCATGGTCGACGAAACGCAGGAGCCGCGCGATAAGCAGGCCCTGCGCGAGGAAGGGCTGTTCCCGGCGGTGTTTTTGCGCGTGGCCGAGACGCAGCGATCCCTGCCCGAAGAGCAGGTGGCCTTCCTGCAGCAGGAGTTCCTCGATCGTGGGTTGCAGATGCCGTCGAGCTGCGCCGGCAAGGTGGGGAAGCTGTCGGAGCAGGCCGAGAATCTGGTGCTCGATATGCTGTCGCAAGGGGAAGAGCGCTAGTGGGCAAGTATCTGGAACATATCAAGATGGACGCGTTCGGCGCGTTTTCCAACCGCCTGATCGGGCCGTTCGGGCCGGGCATGAACGTGGTGTTCGGCCGCAACGAGGCCGGCAAGACCACGTTCGCCCAGTTCGTCGGCGGTGTGTTGTTCGGTTGGGAAGAAGCGCGCGGCCAGCGCAACACCTATAAGCCGGATAACGCCGAACGCGCGGGAACGCTGTTCTTCGCCAACGAGGACGGCTCGGAGGCCTCGCAGGTCTCGCGCATCCGCAACGCCGATGGGCTGCAGGGCGACGCATCGGTCGCCGACGACATCGACCGCGAAACGTACCGCACCATGTTCAGCCTGACCAGCGACGAGCTGCGCCAGCTGCGCAACACCACCGATGTGACGGCCAAGCTGCTCACGGCCGGCTCCGGTACGGGGGCTTCCCCGGCGCATGCGCTGACCGCGCTGCAGGAGCGCCTGGCGCAGTTCACCTCAAGGGCTGCCGCGTCCGAGAAATCGCTGGTGAAGCTCGAAGCGGAGCAGGATGAGCTGCGCCGCCGCATCGCCGCCGAATCCGACCGCGTGGAGCGTCTGAAGCGCGAGGACCGCGAGTTCGCCGAGCTGAAGCCGCAGCGCGACGAGCTGCTGGCCAAGATCGGCGACCTGAACACCGCCATCGAGACGCTGAAGGCGAATCGCAAAACGCTGGAGAAGACCGAGGCGGACGAAGCTGACCTGCAAGAGAAGATCGCCGATCTGCGCGCTCAGGAGGAGAGCCTGCGTTGTGAGCATAGGCTGGCGCAGCGCGAGCACCCCGAAGAGCTGGCGGGCATCACGGCCACCGAGGAGCGCCACCTGCGCGACCGCATCGAGGCGCTTGCCGTCCAGGAGGCGAAGACGGAGCACGCCGTCGACTTGGCGCGCGACAACTACGCGACTTCCAGGGCTGCCTACGAGGCGATGATTGAGACCCAAGACGAGCAAAACGAGGCTACCCGCGCACGCCGTCAGCAGCGCGTGCAGATCGGACTTTCCGTAGCGCTGCCCGTGGCCTTCATGTTCGCAGGCATCCCGCTGTTCATGCACGGCCGCGAGATCACCAGCCTGTCATTCACCGCGCTGGGATTTTTCCTGGTGCTGGTGGCGGTGGTGCTCGCCGCAGCCTCGCTGATCATGCTGTTCAAACCGGGCAGGAAAGGCGACGAGCGCTCCCAGCGCGTTCAGGACCGGCACTGGGTCATGCTGCAGGATAAGAAGAAGCTGGAAGCATGTCTGGCCGAGCAGGAACAGCAACGCCAAGCCGTGCAGGCCGAGCTCGCCGCCATGGGGCTTTCCGAGGCGAAAGACTCCCTTCGCCACGCCCGCGCGTTGCTCGACGAGGCGAAGGACGTCCGCGCGGAGAACGCTCTGTACATGCAGCGTAAGCAGGCGCTCGTGTCGCGCCGCACGGCGTTGGAGGAGTCGCTTGAGAAGGCCCGCGAAACGCGCGAGGGCCTGTACGCGGAGATCGGCATGCGCCGGGAACGCGGCACGCTCGAGGCAGTGGATGCGTTCATCGCGCGCAAGACGCGCCAGCGCGAGGGCCTCATGGAGACGAGCGAGCATCTGAACCGCCGCTACGGCGAGCTTCGCCAGCTGCTTTCCCAGGCGAAGGGAGAGCGCAGCTTCGACGAGCTGAAGCTTCAGGCCCAGCAGCTCCAAACGCGTCGTGACGAGGCGGCCATGGAATTTGCGAAGCTGCTGCTCGCGCGCCATATGCTCGAGGCAGCCATCGCGTCGTGGGAGAGCAAAAGCCAGCCCGAGGTGTACGCCCGCGCAAGCGAGCTGCTCAGCCTGATGACCGACGGCAAGTGGGTGAAGGTGTCCAT
>CAKUJT010000065.1 GCA_934661765.1 uncultured Senegalimassilia sp. | reverse complement strand
TCATTTAAAACCAATCCCAATGAATTAATTAAATATATAATTGTATATATAACCATTTTTTTCTCCGACTATTTATGTTCTTTTACGTTTTTGTATATTATTTCTATCTGTTGGGCATATTTTTCTATATTATTATATTCTTCAGCTCTTTTTCCCGCTTCATTTGACTTTTTATTATAATACACTTCGTCGGAAAGAAGTTTTGTTAATTCATTTACATATTCCTCTTTCTTTACACACACTCTTCCACAATCATTATTCACAATTTTCTGCAATCCACCAACCGGGGATGCGATTACAGGTTTTCCAAAAGCCATAGCCTCAACTGCTGCAAGACCAAATCCCTCCCACTGTGAGGGCATGCACATAATTTTTGACATTTGTAATAATCCATATGGATTTTTTCTAAAACCATACAATGTAACGTTCTTTTGTAATTTTAATTCTGCAATCTTATTTTCTACTTCTGTTCGCAATTCTCCTGTTCCCACCATTGCCACTTTCAAGTCAGGATACATATTTACAAGTTCAGAAACAATTTCCAGAAAGAATAGCGGGTTTTTTTGTTCAGACAATCTTCCTAAAAATATAATATCTGATGTTTCTTTCACTGCATCATTTTCTTTTACTTTTTTTCTAATATTATAAAGATTAATCGGATTTCCAACAACTTGTGTTTTCTTTCTAAGGAATTTCCCAAATACATATTCGTTCATCACAGAATCCGACACAGTTAAGATTTTTTTATACTGTGCAGAGGATGCAAAGTATGCTATTGACTTTAAACAAACTTTCTTCAACCATGGTGTATTATTATGCAGATGATTAATTATTGGCACGTTTGTTCCTGTCAAGCATGCCATGACTCCTGCATTATAATCATGCGTATGTATAATATCTGGTTTATAGAATTTTATTATTTTTTTTAATTCTTTCAGATTTATCGCAGAAGTTGACATAGAAAAATACTTTATTTCTTCTTCTTTTAAAATCTCTCGTATAGGTCCATCTGGTGAAGCATATGCACACTCTACGCATTCTTCCAACGCATGAATAAGTGTAATCACTACATTTTCTGCACCAGAATATTTTCCTGTATTTAATACATGTAATACTCTCATATCATTCCCTCTATTTTTTCTTTTCCCAGGTACTTTCTTCTTAATTTAATTTTTTTACTGCCCTTCATATATTTTTTCCATCATTTTTATAACTTTATGCACATCAAATGTTTTCATTATCTGTTGATTATATTTTCCGAAATTTATACGCTGTTCTATAGAGCTTAACATTTGAAAGTCTTTGCAAAACATATCCGCGTCATCCGGTTCGCACAAATATCCACCCTTATCATCTACAATCAAATCAACATTACCTCGAATTCTGCTTACAACACATGGGAGTCCGGCCGCCATTGCTTCCATCAATGCCACCGACAATCCTTCTCTAAAAGAAGGAAATGCAAAAATATCCGCTACATTGAGTAATTCTATGATATCTGTTCGGTATCCCAGAAGATGCAAATTTACGTTTAACTCTCTTGCGAGTTTCTCGAGATATTGCTCTTTATCGCCTTTTCCAGCAATAAAATAATGAATATTAGGATTTTCTAGTTTTGAAATTGCTCTTATCACGACTTCATGATTCTTATTCTGGTTTAATTCTCCAACAGATAGAATGATAATATCTTTATCATCTAATCCTAACTCTGTTTTTTTTCTTTTCACATCGAAATCAGGAATAATAAACTTCTTCGTATCAATTCCCACTCCCGGAACATATTCTACCTGCTTTGCCTTCATATGTTTTTTGGCAAAGTCATAATCCTCTTTATTAATTGTTATCAGAACATCTGTAAATCTCGAACATATTTTTTCAACAGGATAAAAAATCAACCAGTTCTTCTTTGGTGCCCCTTTGTAAAAGTGAAAACCATGTGCAGTGTATATAACTTTCATACCCTTTTTTCTTTCACTAATTGCAGCAATTCTTGCCACAACCGAACCTATCGGGGAATGGCAATGCATAAGTGTATATTTATTTTCTGTACAAAGCTTCTTTATAAACTTTATAGAGTAAATAATATCTTTCACATTTGTAATTTCCCTTGGAATCGGAACGTGGTATGTGATTACACCTTTATTCTTCAATCGTTCAATTAGTTCGCATATTCTATCATCCGATATCGTATTTCCCTCTTTACAATTACATGCAACCTCAACCTCATACCCATTTTCCAACAACAATTCAATATTTTGCATATTAAACTGATCAATCATAGATGCAACAGATGCAACCATTAACGCTTTAAGCTTTTTTTTTTCATTTTTGCCTTCTGTTTTTTCAATACTTTCTCTTAAGTCAGCCACTCTATAATCAATCCCTTCATACTCCGACATATCCTGACTGTATGCATTATTTCCAAATGCCTTGTTAACTAAGTCTCCGATTTTTCCCGGAATTTTCCCTCCGATCCAAACAGCAGGTGCTAATATTTTCAAATTTTTAATCTTTTTCCCAGAAATTCTGGATATTTCATAAACCATATCAGAAGTTTTTGTCCACTCACTATTTTGAGGAACGAGTACCACTGAATTGATTTTAATTTCTTTTATCAACATGATCTGGCACAAAAGCTCGCATAAATTTTCAATATAAAGCATTGACCTCTCATTAAAAACTTCTGGAAATATCGGTAATTTTTTTGCAAGTTTCGCCAAAATAGGATAATTACCTTTGCTTTCCTTTCCGTAAATCATCGGAGGTCTAAGGACAATAACTTTAAAAGTCGCATCAGCTAAATCACGCACTCCAACATCAGCCTGTAATTTAGAATCACCATAAAAATTAGCTGGTTTTGGAACCGTATTTTTATCAACTACTTTTTGCTTTCCATATGGAGCAGAATCTCCATATACAATCATAGATGACATAAACACGAAATTTTTTACCCCATCTATTTTTGCTTTTTCTGCGACTTCAATTGCAAGATCTGTATTGACAGCATAATAGTTCTGTTTCACTTCTTCTGATACATTTCCGATGTCCGCATGGGCAATACCAGCGACATGATAAACAATATCATACGGAGAAAAATCTTTTTCTTTCCAATTCGCTTCCCGCATATCAAGCGTATCTATCTCAAAATTTTCACCATATTTTTCTTCCGCATAATTCTGAAAATTTTCACCAATATAAGATCTCGCACCCGTAATCAAAACCTTTTTCTTAGCAGAATAATCTACAGTTACAGAAGAGTCAAAGCCTATATGACCAATTAAAGCTTTTTCATCTTTTCCATCAGTATATGAACGGTCTGTCTTTTCTTTCTTCTGCATTCCACCTTCAACTACAGAATCATCATGCACAAATACCCCAACGCTTCCAAGAAAGCATTTTATATCCATCAAAAGTCCCATCTTTTTCACATACTCACCATCTAATTTTGCTTTCACCGGAATTTCCAGTTCATCGCGTCCATTAATCTGTGCCCACCCGGTAAGTCCTGGTTTCACATTATTTGCTCCATATTTATCTCGCTCTGCCGTCAGCACATCCTGATTCCAAAGTCCTGGTCTTGGTCCTATTACAGACATATTGCCGATAAAAATATCCCAGATCTGCGGAAGTTCATCTAAGCTGTGTGCTCTCAAAAATTTTCCAACTCTTGTAATATATTGTTCCGGATTATCCAGCATATGTGTCGGTACATCATGCGGCGTACACATCTTCATACTTCTAAACTTATGTAACTTAAAATACTTTTTGTTTTTTCCCATTCTTTTTTGTGTAAATAACACCGGACCCGGATCATCTATGATAATTGCAAGTGAAATTCCAAGGTATACCGGAGACAGAACAACCAAACCACCAAAAGAGAGCACAACATCCAGTGCTCTCTTGATATACTTTTCATATATACCTGGTCTATAATCGGATACTCCAACGGATTCCAAATGTCCGTGTACTCCATCTGCATTTTCACCGTCATTATCATCTTCTACAAAAATGACACGATGACCTTCCAATGAATTTTTTTCTTCAGGAGCATTTTCATATACAGAATTATTCTTTCTTATTTTTGCAATTATATTAAGACCGCCAAATACGACCCCTGTTATTCCTGCTGTAATTTCTATGATTTTTTTGATTTTTTTTCTATTCATATACCTTAACGCTCCATTTATCTTTCATTTTCAGGATATTACTGATTTCCCTGATTTTCGTACTTCTTTGTTTTTTTACGCTGAAACTTCTCTGTTGACTTCCTCCGGTCTCTTAAACGTAGGAACCACGCTTCGCAGCGCTTCTTTCGCGACCTGATTATCACCGGTATCGCACGCTTCTCTCAGCACTCGGATTTTTTCATAGATCTCTTCCTTACTCAGTGGTGTGTCACGTTCGATGAAGATCATGCTGTTATCTGTTTTATCCAGTTCTTCTGTCTTAACCAGCAGTTCTTCATACAGTTTTTCACCCGGGCGAAGTCCGGTTTCTACGATCTTGATTCCCTGTACGCCGGACAGACGGATCATGTTTTCAGCCAGATCCAGGATCTTCACCGGCTGTCCCATATCCAGGACGAATAATTCTCCGTTATTCGCGATCGCTCCGCTTTGCAGTACCAGCTGTGATGCTTCCGGGATCGTCATGAAGTAACGGATGATTCGTTTGTCTGTTACCGTTACCGGACCTCCGTTGGCTATCTGGCGTTTGAACAGTGGGATAACCGAACCGGCGCTGCCAAGGACATTGCCAAACCGCGTTGCGCTGTATTTCACTTTTCCGTGGGTGCTGGCACTCTGAACGATCATCTCGCACATACGTTTTGTAGCTCCCATGACATTGGTCGGGTTGACCGCTTTGTCGGTGGATACCATCATGAAGCGGGCTGCACCGTACTCTTCACAGAGTTCCACCAGATTCTGTGTACCGAAGACATTGTTGTAGATGGCTTCCACACAGTTGTGTTCCATCAGCGGAACGTGTTTATGTGCTGCTGCATTGATGACGATCTGCGGATGATACTTTTCGAATACCTGCTCCAGTGCTTTTCTGTGGGTGATGGAACAGATCTCAATCTGCAGATCCAGCTTGTTGCCGTAGGCAATCTTCAGTTCCTGCTGAACATCGTAAGCACCGTTTTCATAGATATCCAGAATGATGATCTTTTTCGGATGCATCTTCGCCAGCTGTCTGCACAGCTCGGATCCGATGGAACCGCCGCCTCCGGTGATCAGAACGGCTTTATCTTTATAATACTGGTTGGTTCGCTTGTCGGAAACCACCAGTGGTTTTCTAAAAAGAAGTTCTTCGATATCAAACTCTCGAAGATGTCTTTTTCCTCCGGCATTGTACATCGTCGGATAATCGTATACTTTCAGTTTATAGCCGGCTTTTTTATAATACTCATACAGTGCTTTTTTCTTCTCTGCATCCATTGACGGGATCGCGAAGATAATTTCCTGTACTTCAAACTCACCCAGTTGTTTAAATGTTGCCTGGCTTTCTGACCAGACCGGGATTCCGTGGATCGAACGTCCTACTTTTCCCTGGTTGGTATCGATAAAACACCTTGGAATATAGGCGGACTCTGTATTATTCAGAAGTTCCTCTGCAAGGCTGACACCGACACGACCGGCACCGATGATCGCAACTTTGATTTTCTGAACTTCTTTGTCACTTCCTGCCTCGATACCGCTGAACACCTGTAATAATTTGGAAAGAATTTTTCCTTTCGTCGTTTCCTGATCGCCGCACTTATACGCATAACGATACATCATGCGAAGCGTCAGCGCGCCCAGCAGGTTCAGGCTTACCAATGACAACATTCTTGCAAATGTAATTTTCTGAACCGGAAGCAGAAGTTCCAGACACAGATATACGAGAAATGCAGCCGCATCGGTACACAGTAACCGGATATAACACTGGATTCCGCCATAGCGCCATACCTGTCCGTATATCTGACCAATCAGACGTGCCGCAAAAATGCACAGGATCGAGATGCTTACCTGTTGAACGATTCCAACATAGGATAGTTTATCTGTCCCTCCATATAAGACAAGAAGAAGAATTGCTACGACTGCATACACAATCAGGTCATATACCATCAGTGGCCACCGTACGTTCAGTGTATGCTTTCGTTTTTCGTTATTCACATGGATATTTCTGCTGTTTTCTTTGGATTTGCTCATTTGTTCCTCTCCTCCCATGTCTCGTGGAAGGTTTTCCCTTTCATAATACTTCTTCAGAGTTGCTGTTTCATAATCACAAATTTCTGTTAATAATAAATATGTGATTTCCAAAACATTATTCAGAGTCATAAAAATATATAATTCTCCACATTTATTATAATTGTACCTTGACCGTCATCTTTCGTCAATATATATTTTATACTTTTTTAATAAATTCCTTAACACTTTCTTAAGCATAATTTTTCCGCTCATTTTCCCCTGCGTGAATGCAGCAGCCACAGCGTATCCCTGCGGCAGCAGAATTTTATGTAACGTACCTCCCCACAATACTCCCCATCCGCATGAACCACCACCGGCTGATCCAGTTCCAGGGCGATCTCTGCGCCGTCTTTGACGTCAAAGCCTTTGATCCCACCTTGCTTACCCAGTGCGAGGAGCGGGAGCAGGAAGAATGTTTTCCATTTTGGGATGCCGGAGGCGCTGCTGAGGGAGATGTTTCCGTCGTATGGGGTGCTCTCCGGTGCCATCGGGACACCGCCGCCCTCTGCGCGCAGGTTCATGCCTGCGGCGAAGATCATGTTCTGGCAGGTTTCTGTCTCACCGTCCACGGTTACGGTTGCCCGGAAGGTTTTCATGGAAAATAAGGTCTGCACGGTCAGCATCAGGTAAGTCAGTTTTCCCAGATGGAATCGGTTCAGGACTTTTTTCAGAGTGGAATGGAGTGCTTTCTTACACACGATCGCATCCAGTCCGGCGCCGGCGCTGATACCGAAGATTCTTGGTTTTGCGCAGCCTTCCCAGCTTACTTCGCCGAGATCGATCCGCTGCAGGAGTTCTCCGCTTTGTTCCTGTTCGATGCAGGTGGCGATTTCTTCAAGGTCTTCTTTTGTGTTTCGGAGGATCCCCAGGTTTCTGGCGAAATCGTTACCGGAACCGGTCGGGATCACGCCGAGGCGGACGCGGTCAAAGTCGGTGATTCCGTTCAGGACTTCGTTGATGGTTCCGTCTCCTCCTACTACCAGCAGGTAGATCGGTCCCTCCGGGAATTTTTCACAGATCTGTCCTGCCAGTTTCATCGCGTGTTTTTCGTAGCGGGTCAGATAGGCGTTGTATGGGATTTCTTTTTCCTGTAAGTATTCTTTTGTCTCTTTCCAGACCGGTACGGCACTTCCGGTACCGGCACCGTTATTTACGATAATCTGTATCTTGTTCATGGATATTCTCTTTCTGTATACTTCGAATAACAGTTGCTCAATATTTCTATTGTACATCAGGATCTAACTTTTTACAACGAGAACCCGTTTCCCTTTTCGGGAAATCTGTGCTACAATACTCTGCATGAGGATTGTGCGAGTACAAAGTACAAACTTTGACTCGTTGCCCGTGTAAATCGAAAATAAAGGAGTTTATTATGCAAGTTACTTTTCCTTCCTATTATAAAGCCTTCTCCTGCGTCGCGGATGCCTGTCCGGATACCTGTTGTGCGGGGTGGCAGATCATGATTGATGAGAGAAGCCTGAAAAAATACCGCCGGTTCCAGGGACCTTTCCGCAACCGGCTGCACAATGACATCGACTGGGAGGAGCATGCGTTCCGCCAGTACGGGCATCGGTGTGCCTTTTTAAATGAAGAAAATCTCTGTGATATGTATATCGAGGCGGGATCCGGGATGCTCTGTGATACCTGCCGCAGATATCCGCGTCATATCGAGGAATTTGAGGGGATGCGGGAGATCTCGTTGTCACTCTCCTGTCCGGAGGCGGCGCGGATCATTCTCTCGCAGACAGATCCGGTGGCTTTCCGGACTTTTGAAAAAGAGACGGCTGAGGAGACCTACGATGATTTTGACTATTTTCTTTGCAGCGCGCTGATGGATACGAGAGACTACCTGCTCGCTGAGCTTCAGGATCGAAGTGTTCCGGTGCGGGATCGGGTGGCAAAGCTGCTGGTCTGTACACATGACTTTCAACTGGCAGTGACAAAACAGGAATTGTTTTCCTGGGAGACGATCCGTGCACGGCATGAGCGCTCCGGCTTCTCTTCTGCTTTTCTGGAGAAGATCTCCGATCGCTGTTTTCTGGATGTGGACCGGACGGATCTGATGAAGCAGATCTGGAAGACAGTCGTACCGAAACTGGAAGTGCTCTCCTCAAGCTGGACGGGATTTCTCAGACAGACGCTTACCGATCTGTATCATGCCTGTCCGGAGGAAACCTCGTACCGGAAGCTGCTGCTTTCGTTTCAGGAGACTTTCCCGGAATGGCAGGTGCAGAAAGAACAGCTGCTGGTATACTGGCTGTACACGTATTTTTGCGGGGCGGTGTACGATGAACGGATCTTTGCCAAGGGAAAGATGGCGGTGCTCTGTACTCTTTTTATCGAGGAACTGGTACTTGGGCTGTTTGTGGAAAGACAAGAGACGCTGGCGTTCGAAGATCTGGTCTCTGTCAGCTACCGGTTCTCCCGGGAACTGGAACATTCGGATCAGAATCTGAATACACTGGAGGAACTGCTGGAGCACGAGGAAGTATTTTCTCTGGAACATCTGCTAACGCTGTGTGAGATCTGATTTGAACGCAGTATAAGTATTTTGGAAACGTATTCATTCGTTCATCGGTGCTATGACCGAATGATTGCATATAAAAAACAGGAAGTGGAGACTGTGCCATAATTTGGGACAGTTCACACTTCCTGTTTTTTATATGCAGACCCTGGAACAAACGCCCGGATCCTTTATCTGTTATTAATACAGCAGAATCGGATAGCCTTTGTCGATCGTCTCATAGATGATCTTCGCCTGATCCGGCGGCAGGTTGATGCAGCCGTGGCTTCCTTTGGTTTTATAGGTATCCCCGCCGAAGTTGGTCTGCCAGCTGGCGTCATGGAGTCCCTGTCCGTAGACGAAAGGCATCCAGTAAGTGACGGCCGTATCATAGCCGTAAACATCACTGCTCAGAGTAAACGGGCTTGCTTTGTAGGCGATCGGCCATGCACCCCGGTATGTTTCCCTTCCATCGACCGGAAGTCCGCTGATAATATCGGTTTCCGTCACCAGTACCCCGTTTTTGTACAGCCACAAATGCTGCTGATCCAGGCTGACTTCTATGTAACTTCCGTTCAGATCATCCGTTCCGTTTCTGGAATAGCCGGATTTGCTGTATACCGGTTCTCTTGTCACTGCTGCCCCGCCGTCGATATCCGTCAGAAGCTGGGCGAGTTCGCCGTCCTGATCCACTCGGTAACCGTATTCGTTGCCTTCGATCGTGATCGTCTCACCGCTTGTGGTGGTGAAAGAACGCGGTTTGTAGATCGTGTTGTATTTTGTCGCAAGATTCTTGATGTATTCCTGTGCCTGGGCGGTATCGATCGACACGCTGTCATCTGAGATCACCAGCCAGGAACAGATCGTCGCGTTATCCAGCACCTGTGTCTCGTTTCCGAAGGTGTAGGTTATGGAAACACCCTGATATTTTTGCAGGGATGTATTTAACGCGGTTGCTTTTTCCTGTAATTCCTGAGAATCCTGCGTAACAGCCGCTTTCAGATAAACATCCGAGGGAATCTCTATCTCAAGTTCTGTTTTCGGATAGTCTGTCGCAACCTGTGAACGGATCTGTTCTTCCACATAGGTTTCAACGGCTGCCTGATCCATATGATTGCCGGCCACCTCGGGAACGATCACATAGGCATTCTGTTCACCGTCATATGCCACATAGGCATCGGTCGCATCCACACGTTCCGTGGAGAGCTGAAAGTGTTCTTCCGTCAGCGCTGCGGCAAAGGTCTCATCGTTCCGATTCACCTGATAGGACACGGTAAGATCCGCCTGTTTCGGGAAGAATCCGTCCTCTTTCCAGCGTTTATCTCTCAGGGTTTTCAGATCTTTTTTCAGCTGTGCTTCATCGATGCTGTAACCGAGATCGCCGAGTGTTGTCTGATAATCCGTCTCTCCGTTTTCCTGGAATGTCACCGGGATCTTCTGAAAATCATCCGCCAGTTTCTTCGCCGTCTCCTCCACGGTAAGTCCGGATACATCCTCTCCGAAGATTTTTATCCTGCTCCCCATGGTTTTTGTTCCCATATGGTGTGCATAACCAAACAGTCCTGCAACCAGTCCCGCCATAACCACCAGGCAGACGATCAGCAGGATCATGTATACTTTTTTTGTTTTTTTCTTACTTTTCATTTGTTTTTCCCTGCCTTTTTTCTGTCATTTCGACATTAGCTGTCAAATATAGTTTATTATACAATATTTTTCTGAAAAAGAAATGATAAAGTTCTAACAATTTTCGAATTATTTCTGCATGTATTTTTCTTTCAGTTCTTTGACTTTCGCCAGATATGCCTGATCCTGTTTTCTTTTCAGGAGTTCTGCGCGGATCGGATCTTTCACTTCATCGAATCCGGCTTCTTTGGCTTCGTTTTTCTTCTCTACTTTGATCAGGTGATAGCCAAACTGTGTTTTTACCGGTCCTACGACATGTCCCGGTTCTGCGTTGAAGGCTGCGTCTTCGAATTCTTTTACCATCTGACCTTTTCCGAACTCGCCCAGGTCTCCGCCCTGTGCGCCGGACGGGCAGGTGGAGGATTCTCTTGCTGCCTCTTCAAAGGTCTTTTCGCCGTTTACGATCGTTTCCAGAATAGCTGCACATTTTTCTTCGGAATCGGTCAGGATGTGTTTTGCACTTACGGTAGCACCCTTTACAAACTGTGCTTTGTTCTGTTCGAAGTAGTCTTTTACTTCGTCATCGGATACACTTACGCTCTCGATGGTTTCTTTTAACACCATCTGTACCAGGATATCCTGTCTTGCGCTTTCCATTCCTTTTTTGAATTCCTCGGTTTCCTCCAGTTTTTCGTCCTCACCGCATTTTGCCAGGGCGTGGAAGGTGATCAGCTGCTCTTTGCAGTGTTCTTTGAACTGCGGGTTGGCTGCATATGCCTGCTGTTCTTTCGGCAGATGTCCGATAAATGCCTGCAGTTCTTCTTCGGTGATCTCGTGTCCGGCTACCACTGCCAGTACGTTCTGTGCCATAATGATTTCTCCTTTGTTTTCCGGATCCGCCGTCTGCTCTGACCGGATCCTGCGAGGTATTTTGCCACGGGATACCGGTATAGCGGCTGTCTCCCGTACCATGGTCGCGTAGGTTTTATTATAAAAGAAAAGCATAAAATATGCAAGGGTACGCGCCGGTAACGCCGTACAGATATGCCGGAAGTTCGGTCTGATATGCCGTGCGCAGTTTTTTCTCTGCGGCTGACGGCCATAAATAGACTTCTCCGTTCATTCTGTTTTCCCTCCTGCTGTATATTCTGTATGTTCTCTGCAACGGCAGCGCAGTTCTCCCGGAAGAGACAGCATGTTTTCGAATTCTTTTGTGTTGAGCGGCATCGAAAACCAGTTTCCCTGCACCTGGTCACAGCCCGCATTTTTTAACACTTCCACCTGCCGTGCCGATTCCACGCCCTCACAGACCACCTGAAATCCCAGGCTCTTGAGCATCTCGATCATCTGTTTTAAGAACGCGGTTCCGCGCTGGTCTTTTTCGCATTTTTCTATAAATCCCCGTCCCAGTTTCACGTCATTTAACGGGACTTCCGCGACCAGATTGATAAAGGAAGAACCGACGCCAAAGTTATCAAGTGCCGTCTGGAAGCCTGCCTGCTGGAAGGAGTGTAACAGGTTCCGGATATTTTCATACCGGATCGTATCGGTTTCCTTCAGTTCCATCTGGATCATCGACGGATCAACCCCGTGTTTTTGCAGGATCTCCAGATAGCGCTGTGTGGTCTGCGGATCTTCCGCGTGCAGTGCGGATACATTGACCGATATCGGACCGGGAACGATTCCGCTTCTTTTTGTTTTTTCGAGAAAGACCGCTACCTGCTCAAATACATAATAGTCCAGTTCCGTGATTTTCCCGTTTTTTTCATAAAACGGAAGGAAATGTTCCGGTTTTACCACGATCCCGTCCGGCCTGCGCCAGCGCACCAGTGCCTCCGCACCTGCGATCTTATAATTATGAAGCGATATTTTCGGCTGAAAATAGATCTCGAATTCTCTCTTTTCCATGGTTTCATCCATCAGCAGTTTCACTGCCGTCTCGCCTTTTTCGCCCTTCTGCAGCGGTACCAGTTTTTCTCCTACGGCATACTGGTTTCTTCCGGCGATCTTGGCGCGGTACAGAGCGAGATCTGCGTGTTCGAGAAGCTGTTCATAGCTGTACGCTCCGGCGCCACCCGGCAAAAAGCAGACACCCACGCTGCAGCTCATCGAAAATTCCTTCTGCGAAAAGGTCAGTTCTCCCACTTTTTTCACCAGATCCCCGACTTTCTTTTCCAGCACTTCCCGGTTGATCTCTTTTAAGAATACGGCAAATTCATCGCCGCCGGTGCGGATCAGGATGTCCTCTTTTCGAAAGAAACTCTGTAAAAAACGGGCAAATCCGGTCAGCACCTCATCGCCGAACAGATGACCGTAGACATCATTGACATTTTTAAAGCGGTCCACATCCATCATCAGGAGTCCGCAGGGCTGCTCTGCCCGTTTTTCCATCAGATACTCATTCACCAGCCGTTTTCCGGTATCGTGGTTGTACAGTCCGGTCATGGAATCTCTCCGCGCCTGGTCTTCGAGAAGTTCTTCTCTTTTTCGGATCTCCGTAATATCTCTGACGCAGCCGATGATCGACGGATCATCTTTCTCCTGTTGCAGTGCATCCAGGAGGACCATCCGGTAATGACCGTTTTCCAGCATTTTCAGTTCTACGGTTCCCTGGATGCTCCCTGTCAGAAATCCACGCAGTTTTTCTCTGTTCTCCGGATAAACGGTACACATTTCTTCGAGTTGACCGAGAAATGGCTGCATCCGGCGCTCTTCTTTCAGCTGTTCATCATACAGTACCAGCCGGTCGGCATCCGGGAAATATTCAAAGACGGAAATACCGGCATATTTCATCAGCACTTTTAATTTTTCCATTCGTTTTTTTCCGGTCAGAAAGCTTTTTTCTCTGTGTCTGATTCTTTCTTTTTCCATATATATTCCACATTCCTTCTATGGTTTTCACCTTTTGTATAATTATACCAAAAAAGAGAAGGAAAAGGAACTATCCAATCGGATAGTCTTGTCTTTTTTCTTTTTCACGTTCGTACCTCGCTTTCGTTTTTTCGCATGTGTATTCTATCCTGTTTTTCGGGGTGCTGTCAGGCAATGATGCCGATTATTGTTTTGACCTTTTCGTATAAACATAGTAGAATAAAAATGATGATTTTGTAAGGGAGGACTTGTATGAAAAACGCAAAGATTTTTAACATTCTCCGGTATCTTTTCGGGGTCTTTCTGATCATCGGCGGACTGGGGAATCTGTCGGCTTCTGTTCCGTTCGGACTGCTGATCATATTTGCCGGAATCTTTATTTTTCCATTTGTCTGGAAACTGCTCGGTAAACGGATGTCGTTTGCCCGATGGCTTCCTTTTCTGGTGCCGCTTCTGTTCTTTATTGCTGCGACACCGTTTGTTCCGGCAAGTTCGGTGCAGTCGCGGACGATCGTTGTGACCGATGAGACGGATGCCACAGACAGCAGCGTGACCGATACACCGGAAGCCACACCGACCGAAACTCCGACGGCTGCGCCGACACCGGAAGAGACGGAAACGCCAACGCCGGAACCGACGAAAGAAGCCGGGGAGATGAAAGTGCATTTTCTGGATGTCGGACAGGGGTTGAGTATCCTGGTGCAGTCCGGCGGACAGACAATGATCTATGACGGCGGAGACAAAAGCACTTCAAGTTTTGTAGTTTCCTATCTGCAAAAGCAGAATGTTACCACGATCGATTATCTGATTTCTTCGCATTATGACAGCGACCATATGGCGGGGCTGATCGGATGCCTGAGTGCTTTCGATGTAAAAAATGTAATCTCCAGCGATTATGAACATGACAGTAAGCTGTATCAGTCGTTCAT
>CAKUJT010000064.1 GCA_934661765.1 uncultured Senegalimassilia sp. | reverse complement strand
AATCATACTATACACCTAAATTCATAAATATGCAAGAAAAAAATGTAAAAATCTTTTTAATATGCAAAATATGCAACAAAAATGTATAAAATCAGAGCTCTGTGTGAATGGCTGTATGAATAAAGGAAATGGAAGAAAATACCCAATATCGTAAAAATAAAGAAAATGTAAGAACTAATCATATTAATGCGATATGTAATATGTATATATGATAACAATAAATATAAGGAATTTCATGTATTTATCAATTGGACGTGTCGAAAAAAAGAAACTAAAATAGAAGTTGTAATCTAAAGACGAGAGTTGTGTTATTGGAGGAGGAAAAAATATGAATTTAACAGGCTCAAAGAAAACACTTGCACTGGCAGGTGTGATATGCGGACTTGTAGCAGCATGTCTTGCATATTTTGGTAACCCGGCAAATATGGCATTTTGTATCGCATGCTTTATCCGTGATACGGCTGGTGCAATGGGGATGCATCAGGCTGAAGCCGTAATGTATGCAAGACCAGAGATTATCGGTCTGGTTCTTGGCGCATTTATTATTTCAATTGCGACAAAAGAATTCCGCTCTACAGGTGGATCTTCACCGATGATTCGTTTTGTACTTGGTGTGATCATTATGATCGGTGCACTTGTATTCCTGGGATGCCCGCTTCGTATGGTACTTCGTATGTCAGCCGGCGATTTAAATGCATGGGTAGCACTTATCGGATTTATTCTTGGAGTAGCAACTGGTGTATTTGCTCTGAAACAGGGATTCAGCCTTGGAAGAGCACAGGCAACAACAAAAGCAAGTGGAGCAGTACTTCCAGTTATCGTTGTTGGAATTTTGATTCTTGCAACATGCACATCACTTTTGAAAGTAAGTGCGGCTGGTCCGGGAAGCCTACATGCACCAATCATTATGTCTCTTGTAGGAGGTCTGATCTTCGGAGCTATGGCTCAGAAGTCAAGAATGTGCTTTGCAGGTGGAATCCGTGATGTCATTATTATGAAGAACTTTGATTTATTATCTGTTATTGGCGGACTTTTCGTTGTAATGCTGATCTTCAATATTGCAACAGGAAAATTTGTAGTAGGATTTAACACACCAGGAGTTATTGCACATTCTGAACACTTGTGGAATATCCTTGGTATGTATACAGTTGGATTTGCAGCAGTTCTTGCAGGTGGATGCCCGCTTCGTCAGTTAATCCTTGCAGGACAGGGATCTTCTGATTCAGGAGTCACTGTAATCGGAATGTTCGTAGGAGCAGCAATCTGCCATAACTTTGGACTTGCAGCAAGTGGAACAGCACTCAACCCGGAGACAAAAGCTGTTGTAGCCGGAGCAGTTCCAACTAACGGAAAAGTTGCATGTATTCTTTGCATCGTAGTTCTGTTCATCATAGCATTTACATGCAAGAGAGAGACAGCTAAGAAATAAGAACAGAAAGAAATTCAGATGAAATAATTATAACAGAATAGCTGAAAATAATGTCTGAAAGGAGTATATAGATATGGTAGAAGTAGATGCAAGAGGACTTTCCTGCCCAGAACCGATTATGCTGACAGCAGAGGCTCTGAAGAACGAAAAAGGTCCAATTAAAGTATTAGTAAGTGAGCCGGTACAGAAAGAAAATGTTGAAAAATATGCAAAGAGTCAGGGAAAGAAACCAACATCAAAGGAAGTTGGGGACGAGTTTGAAATCGTCATTGAATAAGATTTCCTGATTTAGGCATCAGGCGCATATGGAAGTTCAGGAGCAGTCGTGAAAACGGCTGCTTCTTTGCATATATCTTTGCACATATCTTGCATATATCTTGCACATATCTCGCACATAGCTACAGAAAATGCTTGACATATATCGATTGTCGATATATTATATAGATAACCGATATATCGATTGTCGATATAAAACATTGTTTTAATGATGAAAGTCAATTTATATTAGTTATATAGGATAAGATGTGTCGGCAGGGTAGATATGAATGCAAAAATCAGAACTGATTAAAAAGATTCTGAATTGAAAAAGAAAGGGGAGGTATAAAATGGCAGTAGATAAAAGCCTGGTGTCCGGAAGCACGATGATGTTGATTCTTAAGCTTCTGGAAGAGAAAGACATGTATGGTTATGAGATGATAGAGACTTTGAGGGAGAAGTCAGAGAATGTATTTGAGTTAAAAGCAGGAACATTATATCCGCTCCTTCATGGACTGGAGGAAAAGGAGTTTGTAAAGTCTTACGAGCAGGAAGCGGGTGGAAAGATAAGAAAGTATTATTCCATAACAAGAGAAGGAAAGAAGCAGCTCCGTGCAAAGGAAAAAGAATGGAAAGAATACGCCGGAGCAGTGAGAAATGTTCTGGGAGGTGTATGCTTTGGATAGACAGGAATATTTGAAATCTTTGACGGAACAGATTCGTACAAAGCGTGCGCGAACCATGGTTGCGGAGGAAGTAGAAGCACATATTGAAGACCAGAAACAGGATTTCATGGCTCATGGATTAGGTGAAGAAGAAGCCGAGTCGATGGCTGTAGTAGAGATGGGAGATCCAGTGGAGGCAGGCGTGAAGCTTGACCGGGTGCACCGTCCGAAGATGGAATGGACAGTTCTGATGGCGATTTTAGTTATTAGTATTATGGGACTGATCCTACAGGCGGTAGTTACTTCGTCTTTTCCAACAATGAATATGAGTACACTGGAAGCTTTCAAAGATAACTTTTTATATGGTGGAATCTGGAGTGCAATGTTAATAGGAATAGTGGTCATGCTGGGAATCTGTTATCTGGATTATTCTATATTAGTAAAGTGGTCATTTCCAATTTGGGCAGTCATGCAGATACCGGCAGTCTTTTCCATAGTTAGTAAGATCTTTTTTGATGAAACAATGTGGATTGGACCGATGGTCAATGGCAGAAGTATAGTTCAGATGTTATTGTCCTATCTTGTCATACCATTTTACGCAGGAACAATTTATCATTTCCGCGGAAAAGGAACGAAAGGACTGATCATCAGTACCGTGTGCCTTGGAATATCAGTATTTACCGATTTGATGATACCGTTTATGTCATCTGCTGTTGTTACCGGAATTACAGGGCTGGTGTTACTGCATGTGGCAATCTGTAAGGGCTGGTTTGGAGAAAATAAAAAGAAATTTTTGATCAGGATGTGGGGTGTGATTGGAATCTGCTTGATACTGATGTCCGGAATAACATTTTGGGGTAATGGACGTTTCGTTACAGATTATCAAGTACATCGACTGGAAGCTTTAATTACCGGAGAACACTGGGATTATACAAGAGGTGCGGTTGCAGACGTAGCAAATGCTGCAAAAGATCCCAATGCAAGTAAATGGCATGAGTCGCAGTCTTCCGGGAAAATAGAAGTAACGGATCCATATAATGGTGCCACAGAAGTAGAAGCTGTCACGCTTTATAATTATGCAAGAAATGATTATATCTGGACATACCTGTTCCATTATTTTGGAAATGTAAAAGGAGTTTTTCTGGTTGTAGTATTTGCGGTATTTATGGCTCTATTGCTTCGAATGGCGGTAAAACAGAAGAATCGCCTGGGATATATGCTCAGCATCGGCTGTGTAATATTTTTGATTTTACAGTCACTGTTCTATATTGGAGTAAATGCAGGACTTTATCCGATTAGCGGAAATTATATGCCGTTTTTATCTCATGGAAATATGACCATGATGATTACTTACTTTTATATGGGAATATTGTTGTCCGTGTACCGGAATACCAACGTCGTGAAAAATTAGTTGACAATATAGAAAAAGGCATATATCATATAAAACATATAGGAAAAGAAAGTATATGAAAGATTGGAGATGCCTGATATGACGAGAGCGGAAGCCTGGGAACTATTAACAGAATATAATCAAGACGAATTTCACTTGCAGCATGCACAGACAGTAGAGAATACGATGCGCTATTTTGCAAAAGAACTAGGATATGGAGAAGAGGAAGAATTCTGGGGAATTGTAGGTCTTTTACATGATCTGGATTTTGAAAAATATCCAGAAGAGCATTGTATCAAATCTCAGGAAATTATGCGAGAGAGAGGAGTCGATGAACGTGTTATTCATGCGACGGCAAGTCATGGATATGCAATTACGGTTGATATTCAACCAGAGCATGAGATGGAGAAGGTGTTGTATGCAGTAGATGAACTGACAGGGCTTATTGGAGCTGTAGTGCTTATGCGCCCATCGAAAAGCGTGCAGGATCTGACGCTAAAGTCGGTAAAAAAGAAATATAAAAGCAAGAATTTTGCGGCTGGATGCTCAAGAGAAGTCATAGAAAGAGGAGCAGATATGCTTGGATGGACCCTGGATGATCTGATTCAAAGAACCATCGATGCATTGAAAACATTTCAGGAATAGAGAAGAAATACTAAAATATAGGAAATTTAAGAGGTTAAAAGAGGATGCAGCATTCAAAAAAATGAGTGCTGCATCCTCTTTTGCTATGGATAGTAAATTATATTTTTCCTGTATGTAATAATTTTAAAATTTTCTCATCATCAAAATCAGGTGCCTGGTTCATGGCAAGGTCATAGATTGGCTGAATAGTATCAAGCGGTTCCAGCAAATCAGTAGCTATCTGAGAAACAGAAAAGTTTTTGATTATCCTTTTAATAACTTGTTTGATTAAGTAGAGCTGCTCGCCTTCAATACGGCCAGCACGTTCCCCTTCTTCACGGCTGATACGCCGGGTCTCCTGTACATCATATGCTTCAAAAGAATCAAACATCATATGGAACTGCCTCCTTGTAATATGGTTTGTAAGGTCATTGATTTCTTCAGCAGGGACATTGATTGTATGAAGAAATGCTGAAAATACAGAGCCCATAAGCTTAAAAATGTGTGGCAGTGTAATCAGTCCAGACATAAACCATGTATCTGAGCAATCTAAAAGACGTGTCAGCATCTGCTTCTGATTGGTGTTCAATAAGTGCAATCAGATAAAGCTCTGTGTTTTCAAGCTGAATCTTCTTCACAATGTCAGAATCACGGGATTCCTGAAATAAAGGAATAAAATGTGAAGAAACGTCTTCAATATCCTCTGGCTTTATGTTCATGAAAAAAGGAATATCCGTGTATCCTTTTAGAAATTGGGCACAGAGTGTCGAGTCTCCGAATACAATCTTGGCTGCATTGTCATGAATCTTTGAATTGTGTACCCCATGTTCAGTTGTCTTGTTGGTAGTTTCCTTAGCACTCCTCTCTGAGCAAATGTAAACTAAAAACTATCTGAATATATTTTAACATTGTAAGTATAAAAAGACAATATAGAAATTGAATGAAAATAAATTCTATACAAAAGGGATTTGTCAAAATTTCAGAAGTACCGTAACATTTGCCCGGTGTGTATGCAACTTGTGTAAGTGCAGGGGCACTTGAAGTTGCGTTGAATGAGTAACATCATCAAAAATCTGAGTGAATTCTTTGCTGAAAAAGCAACGAAATTCAGAAACGAAATCCTGGCTGGGGATTTCCATGGACGTTGAAACATAATGAAAATATTGTGCCCGAAATTTGATGTAGGTGTTAGTGTAGCACAGATGAGGTGCATACGCAATAGGTGCAACAAAATGTTGCATTTTTCTTAAAATGAATTTGGAGAGTCTACCACGCTGGCAGACATTTATTCTTATACTGGAATTTATTTTTGAGTCAGATAAAAAAATAAATAAGGATCAGAAAACAGATGCTCCCGATCCTTATGTAATGCTTTTATTTAATTAAGCACGTATTTATCCAGTCGGTCAAATGCTTCTTTCACTCTGGAAAGTGGAAGTGCAAGATTCATACGGATTGCCCATTTCTTCTGGAAAGCCTCTCCGTTCTGCCAGAATACGCCGGCTTCAAATCCGGATACAAGCAGCTCTTCCAGAGTCTTGCCGTGAGCCTTGCACCATTTCTCGCAGTCAAGGAAAAGCATGTAAGTTCCCTGTGGACGGGAAACCTCTACACCTTCAAAATGCTTCTCAATGTAGTTGCATGCATAGTCAACATTTTCTCCGATGACCTGGCGAAGCTCATCGACCCATTCATTTCCTTCCGGTGAATAAGCACCGATCAGAGCATGCATGGAAAGAACATTCATGGAATTGTAATGGCCAAGTGATGATTCTTTCTCAATACGTTCTCTTAACCATTTATTATAGATAACATGATAACTTCCAATTAGTCCTGCAAGGTTAAATGTTTTGGATGGTGCATAAAATGCAGCTGTATGCATTTTAGCATATTCGGATACTGACTGTGTCGGAATGTGCTTGTGGTCACCAAGAATAATGTCAGACCAGATTTCATCTGCAATGACATAAACATCATGTTTCTCATAAATCTCCATAGCTTTTTCGATTTCCCAGCGTTCCCATACACGACCGGAAGGATTGTGTGGAGAACAGAAGATAGCTGTGTGAATCTTGTTATCTACAATTTTTTTCTCCATATCCTCGAAATCCATGCGCCAGATTCCATTCTCATCTTTCTGGAGCGGACTGTGGATAATATGATAGCCATTATTATTCAATACCCCGGTAAATCCGATGTATGTGGAAGAGTGAACCAGAATATTGTCTCCTTGGGAACAGAGTACGTGAAGGGCACTTGCTACACCTCCGAGAACTCCGTTTTCATAACCAATCTCTTCTTTTGTAAGATCCGTAACTCCTTTACGGTCTCTGTGCCACTTAATGATACTGTCGTAGTATTCATCTTTTATATTGAAATATCCGTAAGTCGGATGCTTTGCTCTTTTAATGAGTGCTTCTGTTACAGTTGGAACAGTTGCAAAATTCATATCTGCAATCCACATTGGAATGCAATCGAGACCATCACGGACATGTACCTCATCGACGATACCAAATCCGTTCGGCAGATTGTCTACTGCAAGGGCATCTTTGCCTTTGCGGTCAATGATACTTGCAAAATCGTATTTCATGATCTTATCTCCTTGTAAATTTCCCCATAATTTAATTTATGAACTGCGTATAATTATTACGCAACAAAAAGCAATTGTCTAGAGGTGAAATAATATATAGAAAAAATAAATGTATTGAAGTATATATGAAAGATAATATACATCAATAAATTAATACAATCAATAAATGAGATGAGTATATTTAAAAAATCAATTTTACATTTGGGGAAATAGGAATTAAAATAAAGTCGATTACTAGGAGAAGAGGTATTGACGGGGATGCTAGTTAGATATATCATTGACAGACAGACAGACAGACAGACAGACAGACAGACAGACAGACAGACAGTAAATAACTCTGCCTTATTTTGGGATATTTTTTTAGAAAATAAAAAGCTATTCTAAACACATAAATTCTTATTTATGTGTTTAGAATAGCTTTTTTGTGCAAAAAAAAGCATTGTTTAAGAGAATTAATTTTGTAGTTCACTCTTCAAAAAAAAGAGATAGGACATAGATGCAGAGGAGGAAATAATATGAGTAAATTTGATTTGACTAATGCCGGATTTGGCACACGCTCAATTCATGCAGGGCAAGAGCCGGATAAGCTTCATGGTGCTCTTGCAACACCAATTTATCAGACATCAACATTTTGTTTTGAAACAGTAGAACAGGGATCTGCAATTTTCAGTGGAGAGATTCCAGGATATGCATATTCCAGAGGAGGGAATCCAACTGTTAATGCTTTGGAGGAAAAAATAGCAGCCCTTGAGTGTGGTGAAGCTTGTATTGCAACATCATCAGGAATGGGGGCAGTAGGTGGAGTTGTTCTTGGAACACTTGCTACTGGAGATCATGCAATCTGTGGTAAGTGCGTATATGGATGTACCGATGTCGTATTCAGACAGACACTTGCAAAACTTGGAATTGAAGTAACTTATGTGGATACAAATGATTTGAAAGCAGTTGAGGCAGCTATCAAAGAAAATACAAAATTAATCTACTTTGAGACTCTGACAAATCCGAATATGGAGCTGACAGATATTGCAGCTATTTCTAAAATTGCACATGAGCATGGAGCAATTGTGGCTGTAGATAATACATTTACACCACCACCGCAGGTATATCCACTGAAAGAAGGCGCGGATCTTGTTCTTCACAGCTGTACAAAATATATCAATGGACACGGAGATGTTATTGCCGGAGCTATTGTTGGTAGGGCAGAGCTGATCGGACCTATTAAAAAGAATGTAACATCTAAGATTTGTGGAACAACACCAAGTCCGTTTAACTCATACCTCATCTTAAGAGGTCTTCAGACAATGGAGCTTCGTATGGCACGCCACTGTGAAAATGGTCTGGCAGTTGCAAAATACCTGGAGAGTGTACCATATGTAAAGAAAGTATATTATCCGGGCCTTGAAAGCCATCCACAGCATGAGGTCGCTAAAAGAATGATGCATGGCAACTACGGTGGAATTATGTCCTTTGAGTTAAAAGAAGAAGTAAATGGTATGGACGGATTCACTGCTTGCAAGAAAGTTGTAAATGCTTTGAAACTTGCATCTATTGCAGTAAGTCTTGGAGATCCAGAAACACTGATTCAGCATCCGGCAAGTATGACACATGCAAACATGAGTCCTGAGGCCCGTGCTGAGGCTGGAATTAAGGATGACCTGATTCGCCTTTCTGTCGGACTTGAAAATGTGGAAGATATCATCGCTGATTTTGAACAGGCATTTGCCGTTTTATAAACATTTGTTTCTTATATATTAAAAAGGAAGAAAATATATGAGCGAAATTAAGATAACTGATCTTTCATTTGCATATAAAGATCAACCCAATCGATTGATTTTGAAAGATATCAATGTAGAAGTAGAACATGGAGAATTTGTTTGTCTGCTTGGACCATCTGGATGTGGTAAGAGTACATTCCTGAGACTGCTAGCCGGTCTTGAAGACCCGACAGGTGGAACGCTTGAGATGAATGGAAAACCGTTGAAAGGTTCCAGTTTGGATCGAAGCGTTGTATTTCAGGATTATGGTCTGTTTCCATGGATGACTGCTGGTGAGAACATTATGCTCGCACTTCAACAGAAGTATCCTAAAAAACCTAAAAAAGAACTGAAAGAAGTTGCACTAAATATGATGAAAGATGTCGGATTGGATGAATCTGTATTTAAGAAGCTTCCAAAGGCACTTTCTGGTGGTATGAAACAGAGATGTGCCATTGCAAGATCGCTGAGTATTGACCCACCGATTCTTCTGATGGATGAGCCATTTGGAGCATTGGATGCAGTTACACGTGCAAAGCTTCAGGATTTGCTTATAAGTCTGTGGAATCATGAGGAAGAGAAGAAGACAGTATTTTTCGTAACTCATGATGTGGATGAGTCCATGCTTCTGGCAAACAGAATTCTGGTATTTGGTCAGTCACCGAGTAACATTATCTATGATAAGAAGATACCGGAAGATTTGAAGATTACCAGAGAAACCATATTTGAAAATTCGAAGATCTTAGAGCTTCGAAATGAACTGATCAACCACATTAACCGTGATGTGGCTGATCACACAACTATTGGTCAGAACGGATAGCCCGTTTTGATATAGAGAAACAATTTAGGAGGAGAAACATGAAAAAAAGAGTTGTATCAATTTTACTCGTCGCTGCTATGGCAGTGAGCATGGTTGCATGTGGAAGCAAAAAAGATGATTCTACAGACAACAAAACAGAAGAAACAAAAAAAGTAACAGTAGACGATGTGACAAAGGATTCTGACACGCCGGAAACTACAGATGTTGTATGGGCCCAGGGACTTAGTGGAAATGTACTCGTTACAATTGCACAGGAGAAAGGATATTTCAAAGAAGTAGGACTGAATATTAAAGAAGTACCACTTGATTCAGGACAACTTCAGGGAGTGGTAGATGGCCAGGTAGATATTGCATCTAACTCGGGTACTAATGGTCCTTTACAGATGATTGCAGCTGGTGACGATATGGCTATTATCGGTGGTTTCATGTTGGAAGGATGTATGCCGATTATTGCAAAAGCAGGTACAGTATGGAATGGACCTACAGATTTTGTTGGTAAAAAAGTAGGAAGTTCTGCAACAGTATATGCTATTTGTAGCAAAATTCATGAAGCTGGTTATGATGTAAATAAAGATGTTCAGTGGGTACCTTTTGATAATGACGCTGATAAGATTGCAGCAGTACTAAATGGCGAGCTTGACTACGCGGTTATGGGAACTGGACGTATGTACATGTGCAAAAATACAGATGGAATTGAAATTCTTGCATACTGTGATGATGTAACGCCGAACTATTCCTGCTGCCGTATGGTTGCTCGTAATTCATGGGTAAAAGAAAATCCAACAACTGTTAAACTTATTGACCAGGCTCTTCTTCGTGCTCAGCAGTATTTAGAGGCTAACAGAGAAGAGTGTGAAGAAATCATGGCTAAACAGTTAAATACAGATCTTGACTATGTTAAAGCTTATATGGATGAGACAGAGCACTACGAGTTAAATGTTGATACAGTTAAGAAGACTGTTGTAGATAACTGGCACTATCAGAGAGAAGTTGGTCTGATTGATGCGGATCTTGATGACAGTGTAATTGAGGATGTTACGTATGATAAACTTTACAAGGCAGCATTAGATGCTTGTATCGATAAATATCATGATGATGATCCGGATTTCTGGGACAAACAGGAAGCATTGTACGAAGAATTACAGTAATTATAAAGAAAGGTGGGAGTATACGCTTTGAAAAAGGTACTAGAATATGTGAAACAATATTGGCTGACAGTGATTTTTGGAATTGGCTTTATTTTGTTGTATAAGTATATATCTGATAACAAATTATTTAGTGCAATGATGTTCCCATCACTTGGAAAAATTTGGGAAGCATTTTGGAAAGAAAGAGATATCATGTTAAAAAATATGTTGTCATCTTTTGAATTACTGATTCCGTCTATTGGAATTACATTGGCAATTGCATTGGTTGTCGGCGTAGTACTTGGAATGAGTAAATACCTGAGAAATGCACTGCATCCATATATTTATGCATTTAGTTGTGTACCTGCGATTTTGCTTTCACCATTTGTAATTCTGATTGTAGGAAATTTTTGGATTTCGTCCATTTTCCTGATTTTTTACGGAACTGTGTGGGCTACATTGTTTGCAACGATTACTGGTATAGAGACAATTGATAAACGATATTTGGATAATGCGAAAACATTGGAATTATCAGGAATAAAACTGATGTTTAAAGTAATTCTTCCGGCGGCAAGTCCATCTATTATTGGAGGTTTTGTAAATTCTCTGAGAAGTTCTTTTGTAATGCTTGTATTTGCAGAGATGTATGGTGCAAGTTTTGGGCTTGGATATTATGTCAGAAGATATTGTGACTATGGTCTGTATGCAAATGTATGGGCAGGATTCTTATTTATGGTATTGATTTTAGTATGTGTAATGCAGATTTTTGAGCATTTAAAGAACTACCTGTTAAAATGGACAGCATAATAATATGTGAATTGTAAGAAAACGGTTTGCCGCAATGAAAATTGAGGCAAGCCGTTATTGATATTAAATGGGAGAAAAATATGGAGAAATATATAAGTTATCGATTTGGTGCGGGAAGATATATTCAGGAACCTGAAGTTTTAGAAAATAGTGGAACGGAGATTGCAAGATTTGGAAAAAGGGCATATATCATAGGTGGACCAAATGCAATGAATGCAGTATGGAAACGTATGGAGCCAAGTTTTGATAAAGCGCAGATCGCATATGAAAAAGAAATTTATGCAGGATTTCCAAGTTATAAAAAAATTGAGATTTTAAAGAAATCTATCACGGATAAGCAGTGTGATGTGCTTGTTGGAATAGGTGGTGGAAGAATTATGGACCTGACAAAGGCTGCAGCTGATCAGCTGAGTATTCCGATTGTTTTGATCCCAACATCGGCAGCGACCTGTGCATCATTTAGTCCGTTGAGCGTTATTTACACAGATGAGGGAAAATGCGTAGGTTATCTTCATTTTGATTATGAGGTCAATGCGGTACTGGTTGATGAAAAAGTGATGTCTGAGCAGCCACCGAGACTTCTGGCAGCAGGAATTATGGATGCAATGGCGAAATATATTGAGATTGCTAATGGAAAACCGAAAATTACTCTAGAAACAGATAATATTTCTAAATACAGTGCATACCGTATGGCAGAGGATATTTATAATATTCTCGAAAAATATGGAAAGCAGGCATATCTAGATGTATGTGAAAAGAAAAATACAGAGACAGTTCATAATGTAATTTTTTGCAATATTGCACTTACTGGAATTGTTAGTGCGCTTATGAGGGCCAGACGTCAGACGGCAATCGCGCATAAATTGTATGAATCAATGCGGACCTACTACTTTAAAGAAAGTATCAATTATCTTCACGGTGAAATTGTTGCAACAGGATTGATTGCACAGCTACGGTTCAATCATAATACAGAAGCAATTGAGCGATTGAAACAGTATATGAAAGAGATGGAAATGCCGATAAATCTTCAGGATCTTGGACTTCAAGGAACAGAAGATGAAGTGAAAGTTTTGTTTGATGTGTTAAAACAGACGGAATTTGTGGAAGATACAAATGAAGCAAGAGAAGAATTGGCAGTGGCATTGAAGGAGATATATTAGAGTATGATATCCAAGAGAATACAGGAACAATTGAAAAAAGGTTCTCCGATTCGTGAAGCATTTGAGGAGGGGCAACGTCTGGCGAAGATTTATGGTGCTGAAAATGTATTTGATTTCAGTATTGGAAATCCATATGTAGAGGCTCCGAAAAAAGTAAAAGAGAGCATTCAGAAAATTATTGAACAAAATCCAAGACAGATTCACAGTTATATGAATGATGCGGGATATGAGGATGTGAGGGAAAAGATTGCCGAATCTTTAAACAGGCGATTTGGAACAAGTTTTCATATGCATAACATTATTATGTCAGTTGGAGCAGCAGGAGCTATGAATGCAGCAATGTATGCATTGATGGATGTAGATGATGAAGTGATGGTGATGCGTCCGTATTATCCGGGATATACAAGTTTTATTCTTAACTGGCAGGGAAAGAAAGTGGAAGTAGATCCGGATCCTCAGACATTTCAGCCGGACTTTGAAGATTTTGAATCGAAGATTACGGAACGCACAAAACTGGTAATTGTTAATTCACCAAATAATCCGACAGGAGCAATCTATACAGAAGATACGATTCAGAGATTGGCTCAGATTCTGGAAAAGAAAGAGCAGGCATATGGACATGAAATTTATCTGCTTTCAGATGAGCCGTACCGGGAACTGGTCTATACGGGAGAAACGTTACCATATTTGACAAAATATTATAATAATACGCTGGTAGCATATTCATTTAGCAAATCTCTTTCAGTTCCAGGAGAGAGAATCGGTTATCTTGTAATTCCGGATGAAGCATCCGAGAGCCAGATGTTAATAAAGGCAGTGAAAATGACAACAGGAATGATTGGGTATGTAAATGCTCCATCATTATTTCAGAAAGTAGTAGCAGAGTGTCTGGATGAAAAGGCGAATCTGGAATTTTACCAGAAAAACAGAGATATTTTATATAAGAAGCTTTGCGATCTTGGATTTGAAGTTGTACCGCCATCAGGAGCATTTTACATATTTATAAAGGCACCAGGAGGAGATGAAAAGAGATTTCTTGAAAAAGCCCATGAATGTAATATTCTTCTTGTAGGAGGTAGTTTCTTTGGATATGTCGGATATGTACGAATTTCTTTTTGTGTGTCCCATGAAAAAATTTTACGTTCATTAACTGCATTTGAAAAACTAGCAGAGTTAATGAGAGAGTAGAAATGTTTCTGGCAATTCCTGAAATAATACAAATGGTTTTACGTTGATATTAGGGTGCCAGACTCCAATGGATACACCAGAGAAAAATTTGATGGCACTTATGGATGCAACCGGAATATTTGAAAGATATCCGATTAATGAAGAAATGTTAATGATGGAAGATTAGAAAAAATCCATCAAGTTTTGATTGTAGAAAACTTGATGGATTTTTGAACTATTTAGTTAGAGTAGAGGTATTGGACGAAGTCAATTGATTCAGAATTTTCTCAGCATCAAAATCAGGGGCCTGCTTCATGGCAAGGTCATAGATTGGCTGGATAATATCAAGTGGTTCCAGCAAATCGATGGCTATCTGAGAAACAGAAATATTTTTAATTATTTTTTTGATAATTTGTTTAATTAAGTAGAGTTGTTTGCCTTCTTCTCGACTGACGCGCCTGGTCTCCTGTACATCATATGCTTCAAAAGAATCAAACATCATATTAAACTGCCTCCTTGTAATATGGTCTGTAAGGTCATTGATTTCTTCAGCAGGGACATTGATTGTATGAAGAAATGCTGAAAATACAGAGCCCATAAG
>CAKUJT010000063.1 GCA_934661765.1 uncultured Senegalimassilia sp. | reverse complement strand
GAAGAAGATGGCAGACGAGAACATCCTCCTCAACGTGGCAGGCCTTTCGGCCGCCGTGGATGAGAAGGTCATTCTTCACGACGTCGACCTGACCGTGGGCGCTGGAGAGACCCACGTGCTGATGGGCCCGAACGGCGCCGGCAAATCGACGCTGGGCCACGTGGTTATGGGCGATCCCGAGTACACGGTGACCGGCGGCAAAATCACGTTCAACGAACAGGATATCACAGATCTGTCCACCGATAAACGCTCGCACGCGGGTCTTTTCCTGAGCTTCCAGGCGCCGGTGGAGATCCCCGGCGTGCCCGTCAGCAGCTTCCTGCGCGCCATTTCCGCAGGCCGCCCGGGGGTGGGCGACATGAAGGGCAAGCAGTTCCGCAAGCACGTCAAGGAGCTGGCCGAGGAGCTGAACATGGACCCGGCATACCTGGACCGCGAGCTGGGCGTAGGCTTTTCCGGCGGCGAGAAGAAGAAGCTCGAGATGCTGCAGCTGCTGCTGCTCGAGCCGAAACTGGCCTTCCTGGACGAGACCGACTCCGGCCTGGACGTGGACGCGCTGTCCGTCGTCTCGCGCGGCATGGAGGTCTATCGCAAGCGCTGCAACGGCACGCTCGTCATCATCACGCACAACACCCGTATCCTGGAACATGTGGACGTCAACCGCGTGCACGTCCTGGTCAAGGGCCGCATGACGGCCGAGGGCGACGCATCCATGATCGCCGACATCGACGAGAACGGCTTCGAGCAGTTCGAGCAGGCCGCGGCCGCAGCCGCCGAATAAGGGGCAGCCATGGCTAAGCAACGCACCGAGGTAGCGGACATCGACCGCAGCCTCTACGACTTTTCATACGGCGACAGCACCGAGAAGCTCGAGGCGGGCCTGACGCCCGAGATCGTCCGCGAGATCTCGGAGAAGAAGGACGAACCGGAGTGGATGCTCCAGCACCGCCTGAAGTCGCTGGAGATCTACCAGAGCATGCCCACGTCGGACTGGGGTCCCTCCATCGCCGGCCTTGACATGGACAACATCGTCACCTACGTCAAGCCCAACACCGACCAGAAGTCGGACTGGGACTCCTTGCCCGACGACGTGAAGAACACCTTCGACCGCCTGGGCATCCCCGAGGCCGAGCGCAGCTACCTGGCCGGCGTCGGCGCGCAGTACGACTCCGAGCTGGTCTATCACAACATGCAGGACACCGCATCCCGCATGGGCATCGTGTACTCCGGCATCGAGGAGGCGCTGCACGACCCGCAGTGGGAGCCGCTCATCCGCGAGAAGTTCATGACGCTCATCCCGCCCACCGACCACAAGTTCGCCGCCCTGCACGGCGCCGTGTGGTCCGGCGGCAGCTTCGTGTACGTGCCGAAGGACACCAAGCTCGACTTCCCGCTGCAAAGCTACTTCCGCCTGAACGCGAAGGGCGCGGGCCAGTTCGAGCACACGCTCATCATCGTGGAAGACGGCGCCGACCTGCACTTCATCGAGGGTTGCAGCGCGCCGAAGTACAACGTGGCGAACCTGCACGCGGGCGCCGTCGAGCTGTTCGTCGGCAAGAACGCGCACCTGCGCTACTCGACCATCGAGAACTGGTCGAAGAACATGTACAACCTCAACACCAAGCGCTCCACGTGCGACGAGGGCGGCTCGATCGAGTGGGTGTCCGGCAGCTTCGGCAGCCATGTGGGCTACCTGTACCCCATGTCCATCCTTGCCGGCCGCAAATCCACGTGCACGTTCACGGGCATCACGTTCGCCGGCACGGGCCAGAACCTCGACACCGGCTGCAAGGTGGTGCTCGCCGCACCGGAGACCTCGGCGTCCATCGAGACGAAGTCCATCTCCAAGGGCGGCGGCGTGTCCACGTTCCGCAGCAGCGTGGTTGCCACGCCGAAGGCCGAGAACTCCGCGTGCAGCGTGTCGTGCCAGAGCCTCATGCTCGACGACCACAGCCGCTCCGACACCATCCCGGCCATGGATATCCGCTGCAAGCACGTCGACATCGGGCATGAGGCCACCATCGGCCGCATCGGCGACGACAAAGTGTTCTACCTGATGAGCCGCGGTATCTCGGAGGAAGAGGCCCGCACGATGATCGTGAACGGCTTCGCCGACCCCGTTTCCAAGGAGCTGCCGCTCGAGTACGCCGTGGAAATGAACAACCTCATCAAGCTGGAAATGGAAGGGGCGATCGGATAATGGGCGCCGACGTTTTGAACAACGTGAACGCGATGCCCGCGCCTACCTGGCATCGCCTTGATATGAACGAAACCGCCGTGGAGCTGCCCGAGGGCCTTTCCTTCGCAGCCCAGGTGGAAGTGGAAGCCGCCGCCGAGCTCATCGGCGAAGCGGGCGCCTTCGACGCGGCCGTGGCCGCGCTGCAGGAGCGCGTCGATGCGGCCCGCGCCGCCGGCCCCGCCGACACGCGCGCCATCCTGAAGGCCGTCGACCCCGACGTGGACCCCGCCAATCTGGACATCCCCGCGCTTTCCACCTACGAGCACAAGGCCGTGCGCCAGGAGATGGCGAACAACGTGGCCGAGGCGTTCGAGTGCGGCATGGGCGAGCAGGCCACCGCGTGGCTTGCCGAAGCCGCCGGCAAAGCCGCCGCAACCGTGTTCGCGCCGGCCGCCGGCAAACGCGGTCGGGCCACCGTGCGCATCGCCGGCGTGGACGGTGCCGCCAACGTGGCCGCCATCGACGTGGTGGCCCCCGCGGGCGCTACGTTCGACCTGACCGTGTCGCTTGACTCCCCCGCCGCCGGCAGCGGCGTGGTGGGCGTGGTGCTGCGCGTGTTCGCCGGCGAGAACGCCCACGTCGACGTCACGTCCGTGCACACGCTCGACGAGACGTGGATGGCGCTCGACGACACGGGCATCATCTGCGACGAGGGCGCGTTCGTCACCGTGCGCCACCGCATGCTGGGCGCCGGCAAGTCCTACACGGGCCTGGCCACCGATCTGCGCGGCGACCTGTCGCGCGTGGACGTGGACACCCGCTACCTGGCCGCCGGCCAGGACGTGCGCGACTTCAACTACGTCGTGCGCCATCGCGGCAAGAAGACCCGCTGCAACATCGACGCCAACGGCGCGCTCATGGGCGAGTCGAAGAAGGTCCTGCGCGGCACCATCGACCTGGTGCGCGGCTGCAAGGGCGCCGAGGGCACCGAGCGCGAGACCGTGCTTCTGGTGGACGAGCGCGTGGACAACAAGACCATCCCCGTCATCCTGTGCGACGAGGACGACGTTGCCGGCAACCATGGCGCCACCATCGGCCACGTTGCCGCCGACCAGCTGTTCTACCTGAAGTGCCGCGGCCTTTCCCAAGAGGCCGCCGAGGGCCTGTTCGCCACGGCGACCCTCGAGGAGACGGCGCTTGCCGTCGAAGACGAAACCGTTCGCGCGGGCGTCGGCCGCCTGGCCGACCGCCTGGGCATTCCCTATCAGGAGGTGGAAGGCTAGCTTATGTCAGCTTCCGCAAACAACGCAGAGCTCGATCGCACGGCATGCGCCGTGGCCGACGCGGCGCATGCCGCCCAGGCCTCGGCCACGGCCGGCGACATCGTGTGCGCCGCCAACATCGCCGAGAACCCCTACAAGCGCGACTTCCCGCTGCTTGCAAACCATCCCGACCTGGTATTTTTGGACAGCGCCGCCACCGCGCAGCGCCCCGCCGCCGTGCTTGACGCGCAGCGCCGCTTCTACGAGGAGATGAACGCCAACGCCCTGCGCGGCCTGTACCGCCTGTCGGTCGAGGCCACCGAGGCCATCGAGATCGCCCGCCAGCGCGTGGCGAAGTTCATCGGCGCGCCCGACGCGCACGACATCGTGCTCACGCGCAACGCCTCCGAGTCGCTCAACATCGTGGCGAAGGCCTTCGCCCCCACCGTGCTCGAGCCCGGCGACGAGGTGTGCATCACCATCATGGAGCACCACTCCAACCTCATCCCGTGGCAGCAGGCCTGCCGCGCGGCAGGCGCGAAGCTCGTCTACCTTTATCCTGACGAGAACGGCGTCATCACGCCCGAGGAGATGGACGCCAAGATCGGCCCGAAGACCAAGATCGTGTCCGTGGTGCACGTGTCCAACGTCCTTGGCGTGCAGAACCCCGTCGAGGAGCTGGGACGCCGCGTGCACGAGCAGGGCGGCTACCTGGTGGTCGACGGCGCGCAGTCCACGCCGCACATCCACGTGGACGTGCAAGCCATCGGCGCCGACTTCTTCGCCTTCTCCGCGCACAAGCTGTTCGGCCCGTTCGGCATGGGCGTGCTGTGGGGCCGCGACGAGCTGCTCAACGCCATGCCGCCGTTCCTCACGGGCGGCGAGATGATCGACTCGGTCACCGAGCAGGACGCCACCTGGGCGCCCGTGCCCGAGAAGTTCGAGGCCGGCACGCAGGACGCCGCCGGCATCTACGCCACCGCGGCGGCCATCGCCTACGTGGAGTCGGTGGGCCTCGACGTCATCGCCGCGCGCGAGCAGGCGCTCGTGCGCTACTGCATGGACGAGATGGCGAAGCTGCCCTTCATCACCATCATCGGCAGCCCCGACCCCGACATGCACCACGGCGTCATCAGCTTCAACGTCGACGGCATCCACCCGCACGACGTGGCCAGCATCCTGGACATGGACCAGGTGGCCATCCGCGCCGGGCACCATTGCGCGCAGCCGCTGCTCACCTGGCTGGGCGTGGAGAACCTTGCCTGCTGCCGCGCCAGCCTGGCGTTCTACAACGACAAGAAGGACGTCGACGCCTTGATCGAGGGCCTCGGCAACGTTTGGAGGACCTTCAATGGCTAACATCTACACCGCCGCGCTCATGGAGCACAACGCGCATCCCGACTACAAGTACGACATGGAGGGCGCCACCGACGAGCACGAGGGCGTGAACCCCAGCTGCGGCGACGAGATGGTGCTGAAGCTGCGCATCGAGAACGGCGTCATCGAGGAGGCCGCGTTCACCGGCCACGGCTGCGCCGTTTCGCAGGCGTCGGCCGACATGATGGCCGACCTGGTCACCGGCGAGACCGTCGAGGAGGCGCGCCGTCTGTGCGGCCTGTTCATGAAGATGGTCAAGGGCGAGACGCTCACCGACGAGGAGAAGGAAGACCTCGACGAGGCGGCCCAGCTGGAAAGCATCAGCCACATGCCCGCGCGCGTGAAGTGCGCCGAGCTGGGCTGGCGCACCCTGTCCGAGATCATCGGAGAGTAAGGACGCTTCCCAGCACCGCCGCGATTCCCTATTCAACAAGTCGGGAATTATCCGGTTGCCGGTAACATATTGCCGACGAATGGCTATACTCGCGTTTGTCCTAGTTTTTCGAGCCCCGCCCGGATACCCGGGCGGGGCTCATTTGCGTTTCTGGGGCAGCGGACATGCCGCAGGCCGAGCATCGCGCGAACGGGCTTCGCCGGCGCAGCGTCCCCTTCCCCAGCAACGCGCGCACGTTAGAAAGGTTTCATCATGCAGGTCCTTGAGAAGATCAGCGACTTCGCCGGCAAATGGATGGCCATCATCGCGCTTGCGGTCGCCATCATCGCCTTCCTCGCGCCCGCGCCCGTGCATGCGGCGCTGCCCACCAGCTGGGTCAACCCGCTGCTCGGCATCGTCATGTTCGGCATGGGCATGACGCTCAAGCTCGGCGACTTCAAGGTGGTGTTCACCAAGCCGAAGGCCGTGATCACCGGCATCCTGTCCCAGTTCATCATCATGCCGCTGATCGCCTGGGTGCTGTGCCTGGTCTTCCAGCTGCCCACCGAGCTTGCCGTGGGCGTCATGCTCGTCGGCTGCTGCCCCGGCGGCACCTCCTCCAACGTCATGACGTACCTGTCCAAGGGCGACGTGGCGCTGTCCGTCGGCATGACCGCGTGCACCACCATCATGGCCCCGGTCGTCACCCCGGCGCTCGTGCTGTTGCTTGCCGGCCAGAGCGTCGACGTCAGCTACGTCAGCATGCTGCTGTCCATCGTGCAGGTGGTGCTCGTGCCCATCGCGCTGGGCTTCGTCATCAACGCCGTGGCGTCCAAGGTGGCCCAGGCCTGCTCCAAGGTGCTGCCGCTCGTCTCCGTCATCGCCATCTCGCTGATCATCATGGCCGTGGTGTCCGCTAACGCTGCCAAGCTGGCGACCGTCGGCGCGCTGATCATCGTGGTGGTCATGCTGCACAACGTCTGCGGTTACGCGCTGGGCTATTTCGTGGGCCGCGCGCTCGGCCTGTCGAAGGCGCAGATGCGCACGCTGTCCATCGAGGTAGGTATGCAGAACTCCGGCCTTGCCACCTCGCTTGCCACCATGCACTTCGCAACCATGCCGCTGGCCGCCGTGCCCGGCGCCGTGTTCAGCGTGTGGCACAACATCTCCGGCGCCATCTACGCCAACATCCTGGCCCGCACCGCCGACAAGGATGCGAAGGCCGAATAACGCCGCCGCAACATCGCGCTAGCGCTTCGCCGTTTGGCCTGGTTTTTCGAGTCCTGACCGGGGTATCCGGGCAGGACTCGTTTGCGCTTGGGACGCGAACGCGAACAGGGGACGGGGTGCGTTCACGGGAAACGGGGCGGGCGAACGGAACCGGAGGGCCTGCTCATTCGGCTCTCCAGCCAATCGCCCGGGGTCAGCGGCCCGGCCTTGATTCCGCATGCAAAAAGAGGGGGCGCAGTCGGAAGATACCCGGCTGCGCCCCCTAACCTTATATAGGCAGCGATTTACAGCTCGATGCGGCCGAACTTCGCGAGCAGCTCGCTTGCCGCGGTGCACGACGGGCAGTTGCAGTACTTCGCGCCCGCCTCCTTGCGCTTGAGCTGCTCGGCGAGCATCGCCGCGGCGGCCTCTTCGCCCATGAGCTGCTTAGCGGGGCCCTCGGCGAACGCGATCACGCCATCGATGGTCGTCGGACGGCCCTCGAGCACATCGAGCAGCTTATCGGTGGCAGCCTTGACCGCCTCATCGCCGGCGTCCGCCGCAACGGCGGCCTTCCACGCCTCGGCAGCATCTTTGGTGACCTGCGTGCTCGCATCGCTCGTCGCAAGGACGTCAACGCGCTCGGCCACGTAATCGAACAGTTCCTTCTCCATAGGGCAACCCCTTTCTTCGACGTTGGTTACGCCTCGTATCTTAGTGCGCCCATGCCGACCCCTCGACGAAAGGCGAGCGGTGACAAACGCGAACCATCTTTCCGACATAGTTCGCGCTAGCGCGGCGTTCACCGTTTTGCTTTTGGCGAAAAGCGCGGACACGCGATTCCATTGCAGCACCGCATCCCGCCATCGGCACGCAACATCTCCCGAACCCGCGCGCGAACGTGAACAGGGGACGGAGGTGCGTTCACGGTCGATCCTCGCGTTTTCGACAAGGCATCGTGAACACACCTCCGTCCCCTGTTCACCCTGTTCACGCAAGCGGACGCACAAGGGGATTGCCTGCCCTTTGCTGGCGGCGGCGACGTGCGGCGCGGGATGCTGCTAGTATGGGGAACGTTTTGATTGGACGGAAGCTCACGGAGGATCGACATGCTCGCATTGCACGTATTGGCCAGCGGAAGCTCGGGGAACGCCGCGGTGATCGAGAACACCGCCACCGGCGCCGGCGTGCTGATCGACTGCGGCATCTGCAAGCGCGACTTCCTCAACCGCTGCGACGAGGCCGGCTTCGACCCCGGCCGCATCCAGGCCATGTTCGTGACGCACGAGCACGGCGACCACGTGAAGGGCCTCGGCGTGGTGCTGCGCGGGCTGGCGAAGATCGGCAACGCGCCGCCGGTGTTCGCGGCGGGCGCATGCACGGCGAACAGCAGCGCGCTAGCGAAGGTGGCCGAAGCGTTCGACGTCCGCGAGCTAACGGCCGGCCCCAGGGTCATCGAGGCCGCGGGCATGCGCATCATCCCCTTCGCCACCAGCCATGATGCCGCTGCATCGTTCGGCTTCCGTATCGAGGACGCCGCCGACGGCGATGCAATCGGCTACCTGACGGACTCCGGCATCGTCACGGCGCAGGCGCACGCGGCGCTGCGCGACGTGCGCATCCTGGCACTCGAGAGCAACCACGACCCGAAGATGCTGGCTGCCGGGCCCTACCCGTACGTCATCAAGCAGCGCATCGCGTCGAACAGCGGACACCTTTCCAACGACCAGGCAGCCGCCGAGCTCGGCACGCTGGTTGCCGAATCGCGCACCGCGGGCCTGCGCCTGCCGCAAACGGTGGTGGCCATGCACGTGTCGCAGAACAACAACGAATACAGCCTGGCCAGGCGCACGCTCGAGGCGGCGCTCGGCGAAGCCGACTGCTACGCGGAAACCCTCTGCGGCTACCAAGCCCGCCTCACCACCGCCCGCTAAACGCAAAAGGCGGTGCGCCCCGAAGAGCGCACCGCCTAATCGGCAGTCCCTGCTTCACTCGCCGCGAACCCCTTGAGCGAAAACGCCCGGCGCAGGTCCGACGATCACGCCTGCCGCTTCAGCAACGCCAGCGCAACATCGAGCAGGCGAACGAAATAGCCCTCCGGCTGCGACGCCGCCACCTTCTCGCGAAGACGGGGCACCCAGACAAGCGGATGCTTGCGGATAAACGACGCAATCTCCTCCGCATCCGGCGCGGCCGCATCGCAGGCGGCGGCGCCGAAGGGCTCTTCCGATGCCCGACGGCAAAGCTCGGACAGGTACAGCAACTCGATGCCCACATGGTCCTCGTACTGGTTGTTCTCGTTGCATAGCTCCAGTCCGAGGGCGCGCAGCCGCTCCCGCATGGCGAACGTCGCCTCGCCGAAGCCGACATGCGAATCAACGGGGCCATTGGCGGACTCCCAAGGTGCGGCCGCCGGCTTCGGAGGGCCGACGAACAGCTTCGTGAACTCGACGGACACGCGCTGCACCACCTCGGAGCGGGCGGCGTCGGCAGACGCGCGCTCCGCCCAAGACGCCAACGACTCGGCCGAATCGGCCAGCGCGCCATCGAGCAGGCCGCCCAGATCGCGCCAGAACGCCGGATCCAGGCCAACCGATTCCGTACGGCTCATAGGAGACAGCAGGCTATTGCCCAAAAACGCATACAGCTGGGATTCGACCATCCATTCCTCGCACGTCATCGAACGCATTTCCCGTCCTTTCAAACCAACGACCCGTTACGCCATCAAGAAGCGCCGTCCGCGGCGGCCCGGGATGGGCGCCGCGCAACATGGCCCTACGCCTTCGCCACCAGCTTCTTCGATAGAAGCGCGATGCCCAGGATGCAGAAGCTCACCACCGCCGCCACCACGGCGAACTCGACCGGCTGGGGCATATACGACCCCGCAAGCGCCCACATGTCGAACCCGTCGGCGCCGCGCGCCGCGGTCGACCCGGACGAGATGCCCGGCGCGCCGTACACGTTCGTGACCGTGAAGCTGGTGAACAGCAGCCACACACGCTTGCAAAACACGCCGCACATCACCAAAGCGCTGGCCGCGACCACCACGCCCGTGCGCTCACGGCGCTTAGCGGACGCCAGCAGCACGAACGGGATCAGCAGGCCGCCCAGGATCTCGAACCAGAAAAACGGTGCGGTCGCGCCCGAGGTCATGATGCCGAGCACATGGGATGCGCCCTCGGTCCCCGGATACGCCGTGGTCAGAAGCTCGCAGCCGATGAAGAACGCATCCACCGCGATGAACGTGGCGAGCAGACGCGCCAGGTTCGCGAACAGCTCGCGGCCGCAATCGAACACGCCGGCCTTGTGCACCGCCGCCAGGACCACCATCAGAAGCGCCAAGCCCGAGTCGCAGGCGGACGCCACGAAGATGGGGGCCATGATGGCCGAGTACCAGCCCTCCTTGGCGATCTCCAGGCCGAAGATCCACGCCGTCACGCTGTGCACCAGGATGGCGACCGGCAGCGCCACGTACGACAGCATCTTCACCTTGCGCTCATCGCCGCGACGCAGCCAGATGATGTCCAGCACGTTGATGACCAGGTACGTCGTGATGACGCACATGTCCCACGCCAGCGGGCTGGTGAAGTTCAAATGAATGAACATGTTCCAGATGCGCTGGATGCCGCCCAGGTCGATCAGGATGAACGCGCCTGCGCACAGGATGCACACCGTGGAGGTGATGACCGCGGGCATGGACACGCGCTTGAACGACTCGATGCCGAACACGTGCGCCGAGCTGGCCACGATCAGGCCGCCGGCGGACAGGCCGACGAAGAACATGAAGCACGTGATGTACAGGCCCCACGACACGCCGTTGGACATGCCCGTCACGCACAGGCCCTGCGTCAGCTGGAACACGTAGGCGCAGAAGCCGATCACCATGATCGCCGCCAGAACGCCGACGCCGATCTTAGACTGAGCCGAAAGTTTCATAACGGCACCCCTTTACTCGTCGAAGTAGAAGACTTGGGGCTTCGTGCCCTTCTCTTCCAGCAGAATATGCACATCCTTGCCCTTCGTGGCGCGCAGCTGCGCCAGCTCCGAGTTCGGGTCGTCCAGATCGCCGAACACGCGGGCGTGCGTCGGGCAGCACACCACGCACATCGGCTCCTCGCCGGCATCGGTGCGCTCCTTGCACAGCGTGCACTTCTCCATCACGCCGCGGGTACGCACGGGCACGCGCGCGTCGCCCCAATTGAAATCGCCGTCGCGCTGAGGGTCTTCCCAGTTGAACACGCGGGCGTTGAAGGGGCAGGCGGCCATGCACATGCGGCAGCCGATGCAGCGGTCGTAGTCGATCTCCACGCGGCCCTGCTCGTCTTTGTACGTGGCACCGGTCGGGCACACCTTCAGGCAAGCCGGGTTCTCGCAGTGCTGGCACGCCAGGGGCACATAGGTACGCGTCAGGTTGGGATACTCGCCCACGGCGCCGTCGATGGCGTCGCAGCCCTCGGTGATCACGCGGTTCCACAGCATGCCGTCGGGCACGTTGTTCTGCATCTTGCAAGCGTTCGCGCAGGTGTGACAGCCGATGCAGCGATCAAGGTTGATACCGATTGCAAGTTTCGTCATGGCATATCACCTACGCTTTCTTCACTTCGACAAGGGTATCGTTGTACGGGATGGGCGCGCCGGTGGGCAGGTACTCATCGCGCGGGTTCACGTGGTCGTTCGTGACGTTTTGCGTGTTCCCCTCCTCGATGTACTTGCTCCAGCCCGCTTCCCAGGTGCGGCAGGAGCCGGGGCGCACGGCGTTGTTCGCGCGCGCCACGCACTTGAACGAGCCACGGTCGTTGAACGTCTCCACCAGGTCCCCGTCGGCGATGCCGCGCGAGGCCATGTCGGCCGGGTTCAGCTCCAGCGTGGGCTTGGCGAACTGCTGCACCCACTTCGCCGCCTTGAAGTGCGAGTGGTTGGAGAAACGGGTGCGCGTCTGCGTGAACTGCAGCGGGTACTTCTCCGCCAGCGGGTTGCCGGCGTACGCCTCGTTGTTCTCCTCCCAGTTCGGCCATGCCTGCTCGCAAGGCTTCCATGCCTCGTAGTACGGCTCCATGCGCGTGGTGGGGGTTTCGAACTTGAGGTCGGTGTAGGCGCGGCGCGGCTCGTCGACGTCGGCCATCTTCATGCTGCCGTGGTTCTTCTCCAGCTCGGCCAGCGTGATGCCCTGCTCGGCAAGGTCCTCGGAGTGCTCGATCTGGTAGCGCACCAGCTCCTCCGCGGTCTTGGGCAGATACTCGCCCACGCCCATCTCCTCGGCGATCAGGCGCATGACGTCGAAGTCGGGCTTGCTCTCGAACAGCGGGTCGATGCACTTCGTCTGCAGGTTCACATGGTTGTAGTCGCTGCGCACGATCGAGTGCTCGACGGTGTCCTCGAACTTGCTGCACACCGGCAGCACGATGTCGGCGTACTTCACCGTGTCCTCGTAGTACATGCCGATGTGGACGATGAAGTCCAGCGAATCGATCCATCCGCGCGTCTTGTTCATATTCGCCCAGTACTGCTGGAACGTGTTGCCCAGCGAGATGATCACATGCACGCCGCCGTCGCGATCGGGGAAGCGGTCGGAACGGACGTCCAGCTCAGCAGGCTTGAACTGCTCGGGGAGCTCCCATTCGCCCAGCGACACGCTGTAACCGCCGCCGCCGATGCCATGGCCGATGCCGCAGCCGGGCTTGCCGATATTGCCCGTGAGCGACACCAGCACCATGCCGGCATGGCCGATGATGTCGGGGTTGGAGTACTTGTCGGAGCCGCCCTGGCCGAACGCCAGGTACGCCGGGCCGCCCGTGGCATACTTGCGCGCCACCTCGGCGATCGTCTCAGCGCTTGCGCCGCAAACGCCCTCGGCCCACTCGCACGTGTACTGACGCTGGTTGCGCTTGAGGCTTTCGAGCACGGTGATGGCCTTCTTGCCGTCAACGTCGAACGAGCCCTCGAGCGCAGCGGTGGCAACGGCCTCGGCGTACGGGACCGCCGCGCCCTTGGCGGCATCCCACACCATGAAATCGCCGGGGTCGACCGGCTCGCCGGTCTCCTCGTCGGTTCCCCAAGCCGCGCCCGTGCGCAGCAGCTTGCCCGTGGCTTCGTCTATGAGGAACGGGAACGACGTGTGCTCGCGCATGTAAGCTTCGTTATAGAGCTTGTTGTCCAGGATGTAGCTGACCATACCCAGGTAGAACGCCGCGTCGGTGCCCGGGATCACGGGGATCCACTTGCTGGCCTTGCCGGCCGTGGTGGAGAAGTGCGGGTCGAGCACGATGATCTCGCAGCCGGCCTTCTTCGCATCCAGGAACGTGTTGGACTGCATCATGGAGCTTTCCAGCAGGTTGGTGCCGGAGATCACGAGCGTCTTGGTGTTCACCCAGTCGCGCGTCTCGTTCGTGCCGCCGCCGAACACGTCGCCGCCGATGGCAGGCGCGGAACCGTTGCCCGTGCCGCGGTCGATGCCGGGCTCGACGCCGGTGGCGCAGCCCAGAAGCGCCGGCAGGAAGCCGAAGCGCGGCTCGTTGGAAGCGGACATGTACACGGACTGCTTGCCGTACTTGTCCCAGGCCTTCCTCAGCTCGTCGCCCACCGTCTTGATGGCCTCGTCCCAGCTGATCACCTCGAACGAACCCTCGCCGCGTGCGCCGACGCGGCGCATGGGCGACTGCAGGCGCTCATCGCTGTAGACGTGCTGGATCTCGGAAATGCCCTTCACGCATACGTGGCGATAGTACGGGTCGACCGTGTCGTTGGGCTGGATCATGGCCAGACGGCCGTCGCGCACCGTGCATTTGAGCGAGCAACGCCCCGTGCACATGAACTGGTGCAGCGTGTATACGGTCTTCTCATCGGCAGCCTGCTGCGTGGCGGCGCCCAGCCAGGCGCCGCAGCCGGTCATGGAACCGGCAGCCGCCAAGCCCGTCGCTCCCGCAACGCCGACCTTGAGAAAATCCCTACGGGTCAAACCGCGGCTTGCGCTTTGCGTTCCCGTCATCTCTCCTCCTCGGTTATCTCTCCGAAAGCATCGACCCCGCGCCGCGCGCCTCCGCCCGTTTGCAACCGCGCGAAAGAAACGGCCCGAGATCGTGCTCCCCCATTCGTGCATACCATGGATGGCCAACCTCTCGAGCCGTATATTACTCTTATGTTGAACTAGTTCAATAGTTCAATGGTTATATTTTGCAAAGAATATCTTCTATCTGCGGAAACGTTTGCTTGTTGCCTGCTGCAGCATGTGATTTCCCGACTTGTTTGCCTTTTGAACCCGTCGAATCGACCGCTGCAGCAGCGCAAGCCCGAAGCGGTTCCCGGCTACTTCGCCATATCCTTGCCTAGGTCGACGAAACCGTCAGCCAGGCTGCTGGGCGCAAGGAGGACGCCCTTGCCGTCGCGGGCGCTTTCGTAGGAAAGGTTCATGGCGCGCAGCTGCATGGCGCCCGGCTCCTCGTTGTACACGCGCGCCGCCTCCACGTACATCTCGGAGATGTCGCGCTCGACGTCGGCCAGAAGCACGCGGGCATCACGCTCGCGTTCTGCCTGGGCCTCTCGCGCCAACGAATCCTGCAGCTCCTTCGGGATCTTGATGTTGCGGATCTCCACGGAGATGACGCTGATACCCCATTCCTCGCACTTTTCGGCCATGAACCCCTGCAGCTCGTGATCGAGCTGGCGACGGCGGACGGAAAGCTCGGCGAGCGTCACCTGGCCGATGGCGTCGCGCACCGCCGTCTGCGCCGCACGGCGCACGGCCTGCGGGAAGTTCGCCACCTCGAGGCACGCCTTCTCGGAGTCGTAGACCATCCAGAACAGGATGGCGTCGACGTCCACACTGACCAGGTCGGACGTCAGTGCCTGCTCGGCATAGAACGCCGTGGTGATGGTTCGGCGGTCGATGTGCATCGCCACGGAGTCCACGAACGGCACGACCACGTACACGCCCGGGCCCGCGATCTTGCGGAACCTGCCGAAGCGCAGCAGCGCCACGTGCTCCCATTGCGCCGCCACGCGCACCGTCGATGCGAGCAACAGTCCCGCTACCGCCGAGCCGAGCACGGTGAACACGCTCAGCCACGGCGACGAGAGGGCGAAAACGGCGGCAAAGCCCACCGCGAACATAAGCAGGGCGAAGCTGTACACGCCTACGCGGCTTGCATCCTTTTCGGTGATGATGTTGTCGGGCGACTCGTGCGACACGTTGGCGAACGCGACGTCC
>CAKUJT010000062.1 GCA_934661765.1 uncultured Senegalimassilia sp. | reverse complement strand
CATTCGGCGTAAACGGACCCGAAACAAAGGACGTGCATGAATCCGGTCATCGTAATCCCGACGTTCGTGTCGCCGCGCCGCCGAAAGGATTCCGGCAGCGTGATCGCCACGTACGACCACACCACCCCGCTGAGCAATCCCGGCGAGCTGCCGCGTCTGCTCACGTCTTTGCAGAAGGTTCGCGGCATCGGGCAGATCATCGTGCTGGTCGCCGCCGAGCCCGCCATCTCCGACCAAGCCGCCGAGAAGGTGCAGGACATCGTCTCGCGCTTCCCCAGCCTCAACATCGCCATCATCGGCGCCGACGAGTGCAGCCTGGTGCAGCAGCGCATGGAGCAGCTGGGCCTGGGCAAGCTGTCGAAGGAGATCGGCCTTGTCGGCTACGGCGCCATCCGCAACCTGGGCCTTGTGCTCGCCAACGTCATGGGCTTCGACTCCATCGTGTTCCTTGACGACGACGAGGTCATCGACGACGCCGACTTCCTGCAGAAGGGCGTCTACGGTCTTGGCAAGCTCACGCGCAAGGGCGTGCCCATCCTGGCGAAGACCGGCTTCTACCTGAACTCCGAGGGCTCGTATCTATCGAAAAGCCAGGATAAGTGGTACAACCGCTTCTGGCAGCAGGGCAAAGCCTTCAACAAGTGGATCACGAAGGCCATGCGCGGCCCGCGCTTGTCGCGCAGCAACCATGTGTGCGGCGGCTGCCTGGCTATTCACAAAGAGGCGTTCAAGCGCCTGTCGTTCGACCCGTGGGTCGCCCGCGGCGAGGACCTGGACTACATGCTGAACCTGCGCATGTACGGCAGCGACATCTGGTTCGACAACCAGTGGAGCCTGCGCCATCTGCCGCCGGCGTCCACCAGCGAGGGCACGCGCTTCCGTCAGGACATCTACCGCTGGCTCTACGAGTACCGCAAGATGGAGTACAGCCGCACGCAGATCGACTTGATGCAGGTCAAGCCGCAGTCCCTCGAGCCCTACCCGGGCCCGTTCCTGGAGCCGGGAATCACGAAGCGCATCCGCATCACGGCCATCCTGCGCAGCCTTGCCCGCAAGGACAAGAAGGCGTATCGCCAGGCCGCGAAGGCCGCGCGCACCGAGGCCGTCATGTACGCGCAGCGCAACTGCTCGAAGTACTTCGAGTTCCAGTTCGTGTGGCCCGAACTCATGGCCCGTATGGACAGCGACCAGATCCTGCACACGGCCATCGTGCAGTCCGTGGCGCGCCGTCAGGCGGCGGCGAACATGGCGGCGGCGTTCCCCGTGGCGGGAGCCGGTGCCGGCGTCGACCCGGGCGTGACCAGCGAGATCCGCCTGAACATAGCCGAATAGGGAAGGCGGCGCGGCGCAATGGACGTGTTCGCTGCCTTCATCGTGCCCGCTTTGGCGGGCGTGTTCGTCGGCGTGATGTCGGGGCTTCTCGGCGTGGGCGGCGGCACCATCATGGTGCCCATCTTCCGCCTGGCGTTCGGCATGAGCCCGCTCGCCAGCACGGCGACCAGCCTGTTCGCCATCATCCCCACGTCCATCTCGGGCGTGGTCGCGCATGCCCGTGCGAAAACCTGCGTGCCCAAACTCGGCCTGGCGCTGGGCGTGGGCGGCGCGGTCATGTCGCCGGTGGGCGTGTGGCTGGCAAGCGTCTCGCCCGGCTGGCTGGTCATTTGCGTGGCGGCGATAGTCATCGGGTTCAGCGCGTTCAAGATGTTCAAGAAGGCCGTGAAGTGCGCGCCTTCGCCCCGCGCGGGGCGCGCGGGCGGCAGCGCGCAGGCTGCGTGCGCGAACGCCGCGACCGCTCAGCCCGCAACCCCCAAACCCGTTCCCGACCAGCCCGTTCTCTCCCGTAAACAGTACCTGCAGGGCGCGTGCATCGGCCTGGTGGCCGGCCTGGCCTCGGGTTACGTGGGCGTGGGCGGCGGCTTCATCATGGTGCCGCTTATGCTGGCCATCCTGGACATCCCCATGAGCCTGGCATCGGGAACGTCGCTCATCGCCATTATGATCTTGGCCATCCCCGGCGTCATCGAGCAGGGCCTGCTCGGCAACATCGACTACCTGGCGGGCATCGCCATCGTGGTGGGCAGCATCCCCGGCGCCCTGGTGGGCGCGCGGTTGGTGCGCGTGGTTCCCGAGCGGCAGCTGCGCTTCATCTTCGGCGGCTTTCTGCTGGTGGCGGCCGTTATGCTCATGCTCAACGAATTCGGTATACTGGGCTGACGCCGCACGCGGGCCTTTTCGGCTTGCCCGTCGTGCCCGATAAGGAAGGAGTCGGCGTATGAACGTCGATATGGAGGACAACCGCGCAAGGCTTCCGCGTTACTTCACGCTCGAGATGCTCATGTCGGTGATGGTGGCGCTATCGGGCCTTGTGCTCATCTGGAACCTGGTATCGCCCGCCGTCAGCGTGTTGGCGCTGTTCATCGCGGGTATGGTGTTCACCCTGTCCATCACCGTGCTCATCCGCCTGCTCATGGACCCCGACTCCGTGCGCGCGCGTCAATCCAGCAACGTGCTGCAGCTGGCAAGTCAAACCCTTAAGGCCATGGGCGAGGAAGGCCTGGACAGCAAATCCGCCCAGCGTATCTGCAGCCTGCTTCTGCCCTCCACCGCGGCTATCGCCGTGGCCATCACCGACGACCGCTTCATCCTGGGTTACGCCGGCTACGAGGAGTCGCACAACCTTTCGGGCAGCGTTATCCGCACGCATGCCACGTACTCCACGCTGTCCGACGGCAAGACGCGCGTGCTGTTCACCCCCGAGGAGATCGGCTTCCCCAAGGGCACCCATGGCATCAACGCCGCCATCATCGTGCCGCTGACCGTGGGCAAGGACGTGAAGGGCACGCTGAAGTTCTACTACCGCCGCGCCAACCACATCAGCGAAACCCAGAAATCCATCGCCACCGGCTTCGGCCAGCTGCTGTCCACGCAGATGGCGGCATCGGCGCTCGAGGAGCAGACGGCCCTGGCCACCAAGATGGAGCTCAAGATGCTCCAAAGCCAGATCAACCCGCACTTCCTGTTCAACACCATCAACACCATCGCGTCGTTCACGCGCACCGACCCCGCGCGTGCTCGCACGCTGTTGCGCGAGTTCGCGAAGTTCTACCGCAGCACGCTTGAGGACTCCGGCGACCTGATCGAGTTCCGTCGCGAGCTCGAGCAGACGCAGCGCTACTTCATGTTCGAGCTGGCTCGTTTCGGCGAGGATCGCTTGGAGCTGATCTGCAACGTGGAGCCCGAGGTCGAGGATATGATGGTGCCGCCGTTCCTGATTCAGCCTCTGGTGGAGAACGCGGTGCGCCACGCCATGCCCTCCGAGGGCAAGCTGACCATCCGCGTGGAGGGTGTGCGACAAGGCGACGACGTCATCGTCTCCGTCATCGACGACGGCAACGGCATGACGCAGGAGGCTTGCAACAACATCCTTCATCCCGGTTCCACCACGGGTTGCGGCATAGCCGTGGGCAACGTGCACGACCGCATCTGCGGCTATTTCGGCGCGGGAACGCATTTGGAAGTGGAAAGCGAGCTGGGTCAGGGCACCACGGTGCGCCTGGTTTTGGTTGAAGGTGCTTTAAGACAGTATTAGGAAACGAAAACGGCCCCGCGGATGCGGGGCCGTTGATTACGAATGGTGCCCGAGGCGAGAGTCGAACTCGCACGTCTTTCGACAACGGTTTTTGAGACCGCCGCGTCTGCCATTCCGCCACTCGGGCAATGAGCTTTACCATTGTACCGGATGATTCGGGTACGCACAACAGGAAATGGAGATGACTTCATGGTTGAGAACGCCGCATTGACGGAGATGCCGTCGGATGAGCTGCTCGAGCAGAACATCGACCGCTACCTTGATGAGCATTGGGAGGATATCGTCGCCGACATCGACAAGCTTGTGCGCATCCCCAGTTTCGAGGACCTTGGCGCAGCGACCGAGGGCGCGCCGTACGGTCCCGGCCCGCGCAAGGCGCTCGACGTCGCGCTTGCCATGGCGAACGATATGGGTTTCGAGGTTCACGACGACGACGGACATGTCGGCTATGCCGATCTTGCCGGAACCTCCGAGGAGCAGCTGGGCATCATCGGCCACATCGACGTGGTGCCGGCGGGCCCGGGCTGGCATTTCGAGCCGTACCAGGTCACGCGCAAGGACGGCTATTTGCTGGGCCGCGGCGTCATCGACGACAAGGGCCCGAGCGTGGTGGCACTGCACTCCATGAACCTGTGGCGCCGCATGCAGCTCGATGGCCAGGCACCGCAGCTTCCCTACACGCTGCGCTTCATCTTCGGTGTAAACGAGGAAACGCGCATGGACGACGTCCATTACTACCGCGCGCATCATGCCGACCCGGTGTTCCTGTTCACCCCCGATGCCGAGTTCCCCGTGTGCTACGGCGAGAAGGGCATCTACCACAGCCTTATGACCAGCGCCGATGTGCCTGTCGAACAGCGTACGGTGGTTTCGTTCGAAGGCGGCACGGCGGTGAACGCGGTGCCGGGGCATGCGCAGGCGGTGGTGCGCGTGGGGGCGTGCGAGCTTCCGACGGCGCAGGGCATCGAAGTGGAAGTGCTTGACGGACGCGATGCCGCGGCGGTCTTGGAGGCCGCCGGTGCGCGGGCGGACGCTGCCGGGTGCCGCTTGACGCGCATCACGGCTACGGGCCGCAGCGCGCACGCGAGCCTGCCGCAGGGCGGCGTGAGCGCCATCGGGCTGCTGATCGGCTACCTGCTGGAGAACGGCCTGGTCGGGGAAGGGGAGCGCGCCTACTTCCAGACGGTGGCGCGCATCGCGGCGGCAACGGACGGCAGCACGGTCGACCTCGCCTGCTCCGACGCCGATTTCGGCGAACTCACCATCGTGGCGGGCCATGCCGCCATGCAGGACGGCCTCTTCACGCAGACCATCGACGTCCGCTATCCCACCGCCATCACGGGCGACGAAGTGCACGCGAAGCTGGAGGCGCTGGCGAAGGCGGCGGGCGGCACGTGCGAGAAGACGCGCGACGACGCGCCGTTTCTGCTCGACCCGCAGGGGCCGGCCATCCAGGCGCTGCTGGCCTCGTACAACCAGGCCACGGGCGAGGACGCCAAGCCGTTCACCATGGGCGGCGGCACGTATGCGCGCGAGTTCTCCCGCGCGGCAAGCTTCGGCCCCGAGAAGCCGTGGGAGCAGGCGCCCGAGTGGGTGGGCGGCATGCACGGTCCCGACGAGGGTGTGGGCGAGCAGCTGCTGAAAGAGGCCTTCCGCATCTACGCGCTCACCATCGGCAAGCTCATCCAGCTCGACTTATAGGGGAGTGGTGTCTTGTCAAGCATGCGCGCGAAAACCACCGTTCACCGCCGAAATCGACCGCTCAAACCCCTAACTCGACCGTTCGCAGCGCAAATTGTTGGGAAAAACGGTCTGCTTTGCATAAGGGAACGTCCCTATGCCCTGCCGTATGCTACACTGCGGGAAGAAACGATTCTCAGATTCGCCATCTGATAAAAGGAAAGCAAGGAGGCCCTACTTATGTTGAAAGCGATGATCGTCGACGACGAGGCCCCTGCGCGCTCCGAACTGAAGTTCCTGCTCGACGAACTGGGTCAAACGGAGGTCGTCGCCGAGGCGGCAAGCGTGCGCGAGGCCATCGAGAAGCTGAAGGAATATCCCTGCGACGTCATGTTCCTAGACGTGAACATGCCCGAGGCAACCGGCCTGCAGCTCGCCGAGGCCCTGCAGCACCTGAAGTTCCCGCCCGCGGTGGTGTTTGTCACCGCCTACAGCGAGTTCGCGCTTGACGCGTTCAAAGTCAACGCCATCGATTACCTGGTGAAGCCGGTCGAAACCGACCGCCTGTCCCAGGCCATCACCCGCGTTCGCGAGCACGTGCAGCTGCATGCGCAGGCCCAGAAGTCCGAGCGCATCCCGGTTGAGAAGGCCGGCAAGAAGATCCTCATCAGTATCGACAAGATTCGCTTCGTCATGGCGCGCGATGACTATGCGTACCTGCAAACCGACACGGACCGCTACTTCAGCACCGTCAGCCTGGCGCAGCTGGAGAAGCGCTTGGATGGCCACGGATTCTTCCGCGTGCACCGCGGCTACCTGGTGAACCTGTCCATGGTCGAGGAGATCGAGCCCGTCGCCGGCGGCACCCTGCTGCTCACGCTCAACGGCGTGGACGAGAAAATCCCCGTCAGCCGTCGCCGCGTCTCCGCCCTGAAGAAGGCCCTCGGCCTGTAAGGCGCGTAGCGTGAATCAAAGGAACAAGAAGGCCAGCGTAACGCTGGCCTTCTTTATTGTGCTGCTGGCATCGTTTGCGGCTATGAATGCGTTAACGGCAGGGAATCTGATGCAGGCGTGTCTGCAGGAAGCGGTGCTGGCGTTGGTGGCGCTTGTGGCTGTGAGGCTCGCTGTTCCCGACGCACTCAAAAGTTGTACGCAGTCCGTGCAACAACGGGGCATTGTGCGCTTTGCAACGCTCGCCTTGCTCTTAGTGGGCCTTGTCGGTGGTGCAATAACGCTTGTGACCTGGTTGTTTGCCAGCAGTAGCAGTATGACGGGCTTTGCGCCTGCTGTGCTGTCATCGGCTGCCGACCCGATGAGAAACCTGCTGCTCTTGTTAGGTATCTGTCTGCTCACCGGCGTGTACGAGGAGGCATTCGTACGCGTGCTGGGCATAGAGGCGTTCGAGGGCGCGATGGGGGAAGGCGGAGCTGCTCCTAGACGTGCTGCTTACGGACAAACTGCTGGCAAATCCGTTGGCGTCTCCAGTGATGTTGGCCATGGTGTTGCAAAGACGCCTATCGCTCTAGATGCCGCTGCGAAGCGTGCTGTCTTGGTCTCGGCGGTGTTGTTCGCGCTGCTGCACGTGGGCGTGCCTGATGTGTCGGCAGGCCAGCTGGTGCTTACGCAATCGGCAATGAAATTCGCGCAGGCGCTTTTGTTCGGCGTGATCCTGGGCGTGTTGTACGCGCAAACCCGCCGGCTGTGGCCTTGCGCACTCATCCACGCCGGCTTCGATGTACTGTACCTGGCGCCAAACGTGCTCCTAGCAGGCACGATGCCCGAAACGTATGCATCGGGGACGGCAAGCGACACCGTGCTGCTTGCGGTGACGGTGCTTATGCTTGCGGGCGTGGTTTTGAAAATGCGCAAAGAAATTTCGCGATAGCACTTGCATGCGTGGTCAAAAACGTGTAACATATATACCCGCTTTGAGAAATCAGGCGCCAATTCGCGGGCGTGGCGGAATTGGCAGACGCGTACGGTTCAGGTCCGTATGGGGGCAACCCCATGGAGGTTCAAGTCCTCTCGCCCGCACCATTCGAAATCGAAAGACCCGCTTCGGCGGGTCTTTTTGCGTCTTGGGAAGATGTGCTGCTTTTGTCCCGCAAGAGGGCGCAAGATAATTTGAAATTCACTCTTGCGCGGAACGGGCAAATCACGTAACATATCTTCTTGCCTTGTTAAGGCGCCAATTCGCGGGCGTGGCGGAATTGGCAGACGCGTACGGTTCAGGTCCGTATGGGGGCAACCCCATGGAGGTTCAAGTCCTCTCGCCCGCACCATTCGAAATCAAAAGACCCGCTTCGGCGGGTCTTTTTCGTATGCAAGGGCAATTGCAGAGCTTCTTCCGGTTCTTTATCGTGGGGTAATCCGCTACTGCGTTGATTGCTCCTGCTCCTCATGGGCATGGTGGTTCGCAGCTGCGGTACTCCTATCGCTCCTGCGGCATTTATTTTCTTGGCAGGTTTTGCCGAAGGGTTGTCATTTTTCTGCGACGACTTCGCGTTCGTTCCGCAAACCTACCTATTTCGGTGTGAAACGCTGTGCTTCATTCTTGTTGACGCAGCGTTGCTTTCTTCGGGCCAGTTTCGCTTGCTACTATAGTGCGGAAACCTTAATACCGTGGCGTTGATCCCCGAAGGAAGTATGCTTATGGAAATGCTCGAGTTCGTGCTGCTGTTGTTGGCGGCGGTGCTTGTCTCCGCCGTGCTCGACCAGGTCACCCCGCGCGTGTCGCTGCCGCTGGTGCAGATCGCGTTGGGCGCCGTCATCATCTTGTTGGTGGGCACGCCCGTCGACGTGGCAATCGATCCTGAGCTGTTCCTTGTGCTGTTCATCGCCCCTTTGCTGTTCGACGAATCGCGGCATGCGAGCAAACGCGGGTTGTGGGATAACAAAGGGGCCATCGTGTCCCTTGCCGTCGGCCTCGTGCTCGCCACGGTTCTGGTGGTCGGGTTCGTGCTGAATTGGCTGGAGCCCTCCATCCCGCTTGCGGCGGCGTTCGCCCTGGGCGCGGCTTTGGGGCCCACCGATGCCGTGGCCGTCTCGGCCCTTGGCAAGGATATCCACCTGTCTGGCCGTCAGAAGTCGCTGCTCTCCGGCGAGGCGCTCATCAACGACGCATCGGGCGTCGTGTCGTTCCAGTTCGCCATAGCCGCGGCTATCACGGGCTCGTTCTCCCTAGCCAACGCCGCGCAAAGCTTCGCTATCAGCTTCTTTGGCGGCATTGCGGTCGGTCTGGTCGTGGGCTTGCTGGCGGTGATGGCGCTTGGCGCCATCCGTAGCTACGGCTACGAGAGCATCACGGTGCACGTGGTGTTCGAGGTGTTCACGCCTTTCATCACGTTCCTGACGGCCGAGCATTTCGGCGCCAGCGGCATCCTGGCCGTGGTGGCTGCCGGTCTGCTTATCGCGCTGATGCCGCACAAACCCACGCCTGCGGCAGCGCGCCTGAAGCTTGCGTCGAACAGCGTGTGGGAGGCGCTCGTCTTCGTCATCAACGGCGTGGTGTTCGTCATGCTGGGCATGCAGCTGCCAAGGGCCGTCATGCCGTCGTGGCACAGCAGCGAGACCAGCTCGCTTTTGCTGTGCGCCTTGGTGTTGCTCGTCACGGCGCTGGTGGTGGGCGTGCGCTTCCTGTGGGTGCTCGTCATGGAGCGCATGCATCGCAGCTCCAAGCCGCGCACGGGCGGGCGGCTGGTGCGCGATGCCCTGGTCACCACGCTTTCAGGCCCGAAGGGCGCCATCACGTTGTCCATCATCATGACCATCCCGTTCGCTCTTTCCACGGGCGAGGCGTTCCCTCAGCGCGACAATCTGATCTTCTTGGCGTCGGGCGTCATCCTGTGCACGTTGTTGTTGGCGAACTTCGTGGTGCCGCTGCTTGCGCCGAAGGAGCAGGCTGGCGAGCAGGATGAACAAGCGGTGAATGCGGCGCATATCGAGATCCTCAAGCGCGTCATCCGCCAAATGCGCGAGCAGAAGACGCCGACCAATGAGGCCGCCACGCAGATCGTCGTCCGACAGTACAGCGAGCGCATCAAGCGGCTGCGGCGCAAGAATACCTCGGCCCCGTGCTTGCTCGAGCTGCGCGCAACGGCCATCGAGCAACAGAAGGCACAGGTGGATAAGCACATCCGCGAAGGACGAGTCTCCCGTGCCGAGGGCGAGCGCGAGATTGAGCGCCTCGAAAGCTCTCGCCGCACGCTTCTGCGTGCACATACGCGTCGCCAGGCGCTGGGCGAGGTGTGGAGTCGCCTGAAGGTGGGCACCGTGCACACCGCGCGTCGCGTCGATCGCGCGGTTCGCCACGTGGTGGACGACGAGGCCCAGATCGAGCAGCATCGCCAGCTTCGCATCGAGCTGGAGGAGTGTGCGCTTGCGTACTACGAGCTTCGCATGAAAGACGAGAACCTCGAGATCGCAGACGGCGCGGGCGTGCTTGCGGCCGAGTGCCGCTCCACGCTGGCGTTCCTGCGCGCGGCCAACGAGCCTGAGAAGCTGGCTAGGGCCAACGTTGCGGGCAGCGTTGTCGGCATGGACGCCGGCGGCATGCGCGGAGCGCTCGAGGGTATGGACACGCAGAAGATCCAGGTGATCAAGGCCCGCGTGTCCGACGTTGAAGCTGACGCGCTGCGCATCGAGCTCGAGGAGATCCAAGCCATGCGCGATGATGGAGCCATCAGCCGCGAGACTGCGCGCAACCTGCGCGAAGAAGTATACTTGCTTCAAATGACCATTGGAGATTAGGAATCGAATGAGCTCGTACACCACCATCGAGGGGCGTGCCGTCGCCGAGATCGAGGAGAAGAAAAGCCGCTTCATCGCCAGTTTGGCCCACGTCGAGACCGAGGAAGAGGCGCTGGCGTTCCTCGAGGAGATCCGTGCGGCGAACCGCATGGCGCGTCACAACGTGTACGCGTACATCCTGCGCCAGGGCGGCGCGGGCGCTGCAGGGCGCGTTCGCTATTCCGACGATGGCGAGCCTCAGAAAACTGCGGGCCTGCCTACCCTTGAGGTGCTGCAGCATGCGGGGCTGACTGATGTGGTGTGCGTGGTCACGCGCTATTTCGGCGGCGTGCTGCTGGGCACGGGCGGCTTGGTGCGTGCGTATACCCAGTCAACCCAGGCGGGCATCGATGCCGCGCAGCTGGTGGTGGTGTCGCGTTGCGTGGATCTGCGTATCCGCATAGCGTACCCGCGTTATGAGCAGCTGATGCGCTTGGCGGAAGACCACGGCGCCAAGGTGCTGTCAACCGACTTCGCCGATGCGGTCACCATGAACCTGCGCATGCTCGACGGCACGCAGCAGCCCTTGCTTGATGCACTGACGGCGCTAGAGCGCGGCCAAGAGGACGTAGAGGTCGGTGACCCTATAGACGCAGCTTTCTAGGACGTGTACTGGTCCATGAAGTCCAGGATCTCCTGGCGGGAGTGCAGGCCCGTTTTCGCGTAGATGCGCTTGATGTGAGCGTGTGCGGTGCTGGGGCTGATGTAGAGCTCCTCGGCGACGCGCTTCTGCGTCCAACCCAGCGCGTACAGCGCAAGCACCTCGATCTCGCGATCGGAGAGCAGGAACTGTTTGCCCATCTGCTCGGCGTTGTTCCGCATGGTGGCCTTGCGAATGTCGGCTATGGAATCGCCCTCGTCGAGACCCATCAGCCGCACCAGTCGCATCCCATGCGTGGAACCAGGCTGCGCGTCGCGGCTCTCGTCCGCGGCTTCATCTTGCTCGACGCTTTCGACGGGCGCTATGCCTGCGCACTGCAAGGGGTTCGAGGCGCCGACTGCGCCGGCGGCGCCGGCGCCCATAGGCGCCGCATTTGCACAAGCGGCGCACTCGCTGTATTCGCCAGCGTTGTTTTTCAGGATCGTAAGAGCTTCCACGTTCGCCTTCGCCCGCTCCAGCTGCTTCTCCAAGCGCTCCATGCGGCGTACGTGCAGATCGTGGCGCTCATCGGCTTCCATCTGGGAGACCTTGAGGAACTGGCCGAGCGCGACCTGCGTGGAGATGACCACGCAGGTGCCCATGACGGCGTTGATGAGCAGATCGTTCGTGGAAAGCGATTGCACGTTTATCAGCGTCACGCGCGCGATGGCGCGGCAGCCGAGCCATACGATCCAGCCGCCCAGCGCGTAGTAGTACGGGTCGCGCCAGCCGAAGCTCATGAACGCGATGATGATGTACCAGGCGAACGCCACCAGCAGCGCGTTGAGCGTGGTGGTGAACACGGCGCCGATATCCGGCATGCCGGGGAAGGCCGCGTACAGCACCAGCGCGATGCATGCCAGCAATTCCAAGAGGATGAACATGCCCACGGTCATGACGCTCTTGCGCTTGCGCATCATCATGGAAATGACGATGATGCAGATGGCTATGGTGAGCAGGCCATATGCAACTCGGGTGGCAGGTTGGAACGCGATGGGCACGCCGTCGGGGTAGCCCCGCAAAAAGCCGTCCACGATGGAGAGCACGCCGATGCTCGTTGCCGTTGCCGTGAGGAAGCGTTTGCTCGACAGCAGCGTGGTGGCGAATCCGAAGAAGTCGTCGTTGGGCGTGAACGATTCGATATCGTTCGCCAGTTTGTTCTTGCGGGCGCTTAGCATACAGGGGAACTGCAGAAGGGTGAGCGCGGCGGCAACGTAGAAGCCGTAGGTGCCGATGAGCGAGCAAATGTAAATCTCCACCTCGCTGATGGCAAGGGCGCTGAACACGTACAGCACGGCGGTGGTGCTGCCGCATCCCCGGGCGCGGCGCAGCCAATAGAAGATGGCGAACGATCCGAAGAACGTGACGGCCACGCATAGCCAGAAATGCACGTTCGGCGAGAAGACCCCTGCGAGGTGGATAAGGGGCAGGATAAGGACACATGCCGTTTCCAGCACGATGCACGCGCGCATGATGCGGTTGGTGGTGCGCTTCTTCAGGCGGATCTTCCGCGTTCCGATGACCAGCAGGATAACGGCCATGATAGAAAGCGCCACAAGCATGGCGCCATCGGTGAATATTCCCTCATCGGTGTGGGTATAGCTGCCGTAGCCGGCGACGATGAGGCCGGCGCGTGCGAAGCACAGGCCCAAGATGGAGGGGATGAGCGGGATGTACAGGCTGAGCAGTTTCATGCCGGTTGGCATGGGGTGAGCGGCATCATCGGGCACAAGGCGATCTGCGCGCGTTTGAGCGCTCGCCTTCGCACCGACGGCGTTCGAGATGCTTATCGGTCGCTCGGAAGCCGACGCCCCCGTGTGCCCTTGTATGCGCTGGGCGATCGAATCGCCCGCTTTGCTGATGCCCACTGCCCCTCCTGGTTTTCGACGGTGCGTTTTGCCAGGTGGCCGTCCCCTTCCCCAAAAGGCCGGCTTACTTGTTCGCAAATTCCCTCAAAGAGGGTATGCGCGAAACTCCATGTTCGCCATCATAACATATGGAAAATAACGCATAGTAACAGCAACGTTAACTGTAGGGGGTATCGATATGGCGAACGAGCAGGAAATAACGTTCGATGAACCGGATGAGGGCCGTGATATCTATCACGAGCCGGACGATCGTGCGCTTATCCGCACGAAGGATGTGTATCAGACCGAGCTGGACAACGGCGTGGAAGGCTACTCGGAAACGATGCTCGCCATCGTGGCGAACTTCAAGAACGCCGGCAAGCCCGAGGGCTTCAACGTGCAGAGCATGGTGGGCAAGTCCAAGCGCGGCGAAGTGGCGTTGCGCCTGTTCGCCGTGGTGGACGACTCCGTCGCCGATCCGGTGTTCGTGAAGGTGGGCTTCAAAAGCCGCGGATGCCTGGCCATGACCGGTTGCGCAAGCGCCATCTGCTCCATGATCGAGGGCAAGACGTTCTCGCAGGCGCTCGAATTGACGCCCAAGGACGTGGAAGCCGCGGTCGATGGCGTGCCGAAGGGCAAGGGGCACACCACCCTGTTCGCTATCGAGGCCGTGCGCGGCCTGGTGGGCGACTGGATGTACCGTTGCGGCATGCCGCTTGCGGAGATGGACGAGGAGCTGCCCTGCGACGAGATGTCGGTGGCGTGCCTGATGTGCGAGCACTGCAGCCTGCGCGATACGCGCGTCGAGATGAGGGTCAACGAAGCCATTGCGAAGCAGAAGGCCGGCGAGGCGAAATGAGCGAGCAGATGAAGACGGCCGGGGAGTCCCTGGGCCAGGATATCGTTTCGGAAGACGTGGAATCGGCCGTGGGGGAGGCGGCAACCGAGCAGAGCGCCGCAAACGCTGCGGGTGAGGAAGCCGCTGCTGCGACGCAGGGCCCTGCCGCCGATGGTGCCGGTACGGTGCATGAAGCCGCTGTGGCCGATGTCGACGAAGCGCCTGAAGTGTCCGCTGCCGACGAGCCCACGGAGGAGGAACTTGCGGCCGCACGCGAGCTGGCCGAGAACAATGCGCTCGCCGATGTGTTCGATGACGTGCGCAAACAGTCGGCCGATAGTCATCTGGTCACGCCCGAGCGCTGGCCCGAGATCGGCCTGGTGCCCGAGCATATGACGGACGAGGACTTCGAGATGTTCGTGTACGAATGGCTCGAGGATTATCAGGCGGAACACAAGGACGAGATCGAGGCGGAGCGCGCCGCCGAGCGCGAGAAGGCTGCCGCGGTTCGTTCGGCCACCCGAGCGGTGGGCGTGCCTCCGAAGATCCCGAACCGCCGCTTGGCGCAGATCGAGGCCGACAACGAGGAGAAGGCGGCCGAGGCTGCCGACGAGGCGTCGGAAGCCGCTGACCAGGGTTCCGCTGAAGCCGAGCCCGCCGCAGCCGATGCCTCCGCGCAGCCCGGCAACGCCGCGGGAGCTGCCGAAAGCGCTGCCGCCGTCGCAGCGCCTACGGCTTCCGAATCCGCCCCGGCTTCCCCCGATAACGCGGGTGACAATGGGCAAGCTGCCGAAGACGAGCAACCCGTTGAGGACGACAGGAGCCCCTTCGCCGGCCTGCGCATCCCTGAAGGCTACCGCCTTGAGCAGATCGAGGGCGAATGGGTGCTCGTGGAGGACGAGAACGCCGCACCCGTGCGCAAGGAGATCAAGTGCAACCGCATCAAGGTGCTCATGGGCATGCATAGCTACTACCTGTACGACGAGACGCTCATGACCGCCAGCTACGCGCGCTGGGCGTTCCTGGCTGCCGAGGACAATCCGGTGGTCACGTTCGTCGAATGCGTGCGCGAGGATTCGCGCGTGTATCCTCGCCCCTACGCCGCCGAGTGCTTGAAGAATCCGCCCTTCCGCATGACCGATGAGCAGATCGAGGAGACGTGGCAGGCCGTGCGCGATTCCGGCAACTATCCGGACATCGAGCGTACCGAGGCGTCCAATGGCGACGTGTACTACTATTCCACGCAGTATCTCGAGTCCGGCTATGCGGCATCGCTAGCCGAATACGATGCGGTGGAGCGCCCCGCCGACGTGTAGCGCCTGATGAGGGTCTAACGCGCAGTCATAGGTAACGCAATGCGCCCCCGAGCGGTTTCGCTC
>CAKUJT010000061.1 GCA_934661765.1 uncultured Senegalimassilia sp. | reverse complement strand
GGTTTGAGCAGGCGGCGCAAACCCGCCCCGCGATCAACGTGCGAGATTTGACCTACTTGCGCAACCCCCGCAGCCCGCACAACTGTAGGGTTTGTTTAGCTGGCACCCAGCTATGCGCGGCGGGTGATTACTGGTTTGCGAATCGTGATCTTGGGAGGAGGCGCGTTGTGCGCGAGCTTGGTTCCGTGACGTTTCGGGCGTTCGATACCGTGTGCGTCGTGTCGGCCGATGTCGATGCGACGGCGTTGCGCGAGGTCGAAGCGCTTTGCGCGCGATACGAGCTGCTGCTGAGCCGCTTCAACCCGGATAGTCGGCTGTTCGTGCTTAACGCCGCGGCGGGCAAGTGGATCGACGTGGGCGACGAGCTTGCCAGTGTTTTGCGTGCTGCGCTGGGATATTGCGAGCGCACGGGCGGGCTGTTCGACATCACCATGGGAGGCGTGTGCCGCCTATGGGATTTCAAGCGCGGGGTCGTGCCGGATGGTGCCGCCATCGCCGAGGCGCTCGCGCACGTCGACTGGCGCAACGTGCAAGTCGAAGGGACGCGGGCGCGCATCACCGACCTGCGGGCAACGATCGACCTGGGAGGCATGGCAAAGGGATATATCGCAGATAGGGTGATTGACCTGCTGAAATGCCACGGCGCAACCAGCGGCGTGATCAACCTGGGCGGCAACGTGGCCTGCTTGGGCGGCAAACCCGACAGTGGCGCATGGAACGTAGGCCTGCGTGCGCCCGTCCCTTCGGGCGGCAGCTTGCAAGCCGCATCGTTCACCAGCGTTTCCGTACGCGGGAAGTCGGTGGTGACTAGCGGCGTCTACGAGCGCGCCTTCATGCGCAACGGCCGCGTGCTTCACCACATCCTGGACCCCCGAACGGGCAAACCAGCGGAAACGGATGTGCTATCCGCAACCGTTATAGCCGACAGGTCAATCGACGCCGACGGCTACACCACCGCACTCATCATCATGGGCGCTGACAAAGCCCTAACCTTCGCCGAACAAACCCCCGGCATAGAAGCCATCCTCCTAACCACCAACGCCCACCTACTAAAAACCACCGGCATAACCACCAAAGGCACAAGGCTGCAGGTTAGGTAGGTAGGTATGTAAGTAAGGGACAACACGGAGGTGCTGCTATGAACACGAACATTGTGATGGGGTAGTAAGTAATACCACAATCATGGTATAGTACCGATATCGTGGTATATATGCAAGGAGGCCGCTCATGCCAGTTTGCGTCCCTATTAAAGAAATGAAGAATACGGCATCGTTCACCGAAACGGTCATGGAAGCTCAAGAGCCCGTTTTCGTCACAAAAAACGGTCGCGAGGCAATTGTGTCGATGTCGCCGGAGGTATACGAAGGCTTGCTTAGAGAAGCGGCTCGTGCTCGCTTGTATGATATCGTCGAGCGAGGGTTGGATGATGTGCGCGCCGGTCGTGTTTCCGATGCAAAATGCGTTACTGCAAACCTGCGGGCTGCATATGGCGCTTAATGTGGTCATTTCCGAGTCCGCACAAGCCGGACTCGCGGAAGCTTGCGGCTATATAGCCGAAGTTCTGAAAGAACCATCGGCGGTCGTCACGCTGCTCGATGCATTCGACGAGTTTGTGGATGCGGTATCGCAGCTTCCTGATCTATATCCGCTTTGCAACGAGCAGCGACTTGCCGGTATGGGGATTCGCAAAGCTCTCATCAGGGGATATGTTGCACTTTATGTTCGAAACGATAAAGAAGTTTCGGTAATCGCGTTCTTTCATCAGACGCAAGACTACGCAAAGCTTATATGATGATCCGCCTCTTTGCTGGGCCGCCTATCCATTGCCGTTCTCGACTTCGGCGATACTTCTATAATCCAGCAAAGACGCGGAGCATTAACTAAGCCGTTTACGCTTGATTGCTTTCATATAGTTGTTCTTAAACGCATGAGCATTGCCGAACATTTTTATATCGGTACGCGTCGCTTCCTTGTTGCGGTATTTTTCCGCCGTTAGCTCAAGTGTGCACAGCATGTCAGCGGCTTGCGCGAGCATGAAATCAGCAGCATTGGTTTTACGAAACAAGACGCTTTCCTTCGAGAGCGCGTATTCGACGGCACCGCGCAGTGCGTGCGCGACGGTTTCCTGCCCGTTGTCGTAGTAGATTTTCACCTTGTCGTACGACTGGAAAAACTCTAGGTTGTCGAAGAGCAGCGTAATGATGTCACGCTTCATTTTCGTGGCAAGCTGAGCGCTGTCGCCAACTTCTTTACGCTTATACAAGAACGTCTGGTATGTGATGGGGAGTTTTGGATGTCCATGAAGAACAATGTGAAGTACGATTTTCGAGTCTTGAAATCCATATGTTCATAGTCATCATGGCCGGTCAGGATAGGACCAGCGTGAAAGGGGACATCCGTGAAACCACGAATCGCAAGGCCTCTCCTGTGTTCATACAAATGTTCTTCAATGCTGAGCGACTGATCATGGAAGACGAGAGTAAGTACGTAATATTTCGAATGGCCATCTTGGCCACCGGATTCGTCGACAAAGATGCTGATCTCGCTCAATGCCCCTCCTAAATATAAAAAATGCGGGAGGACGCCCCCCCGCTACTTGGAGGAAACATCAAGCGATGTCTCCAATATCTTTTTACCATGCCAGCCATGCTTTCGTCTAGGCTGTTTCGAAGATTCGCGAGTGCTGCATTCAATTATGGAGGGCAACGTAGTTTGTAAGTCCTAGACGTTTCATCCGTGTTGTAATCCTTCTCTGATTGATTCGAACACCTCATCGTGTTGGTATCTTAGGGATGTCTCCTCGGCTTGCGCGTCGGCGGCGTCAAGTGCTTCCTCGATGTTGCCGTTCTCGACTTCGGCGATTACTTCTTCGTAGCCTTTTAGCGCTGCGAAGGGCATGAACTGGCTGCCGCGGTCGGGCGAGGGGACCGACACGCGCACGCCGTCGGCGGCTACACGTTGCGCTATGCGGTCGAGCACCTGCGCGCGGTATTCGCGCTCGTCGGCCGACAGGCTCGGCCACACGTCCGGCGTGGGCAAGCCGGCGGCAACGCGCGCCTGATCAGGGCTAAGCACGATGCCCGCCTACCTGGTTGTTGCGTTCCATGGCGTTCGCCTCCTCCTTCAAACTTGTGGCTTTCAGCAGCGCGTTCGCACCGAAGCGCTTCCGCACGTCCACCATGGCCCGCGACAGGGCGGCTTGCTTGCGCTCGTTCGCGGCATCGTCGAGCAGCGTGGGCTGTACTTTCTCGGCGGGTATCAGGTCCGCCAGCGCTATGTTCACGCGGCGGATGGAAAGCCCCGGCGTCACGCGGGCGCGGTAGATCTCCAGCACGGCGTCGGTCAGCGCGTCCACGGCGTTGGTGGGCTTGGGCAGCTTCGCCGACCCGCCCGCGCCGGCGGCCGCGGTGCCGAACGGCCCGCACTTCTCCCACGACTGGTGGGGGAAATTGCTGGCCGAATACCCCACGTACACGCTTGCCACCTGGGCGCATAAGCCTTTCTCCACCAGCTCGAGCGCGCTGCCCAGCACCATCTCGCGCAGCAGCGTTTCCACCTCACGGCAGCTGTAATCGCGCATGAGCACCTGCCCATTGGTCAGCGAATGGCCGCGCGGGCGATAGCTGCGCGCCTGCTCGACGGTGCACGCCTCCAGGCCCCATGCATGGTCGATAAGGTACTCGGCGTTTTTGCCGAACTCGCGGCGCAGCACCTTGGGGTTGACGGCGCAAACCCCCGCAAGGTCGTACGCGCCGTGCTTGGCCAGGCGGCGGGCGATGCCCGGGCCGATGCCCCAGATGTCGGTGAGCGGGCGGTGGAACCAGATCTCGCGCTTGAACGATTCGTCGTCAAGCTGGCCGATGCCGTCGCTGGCGTGCTTCGCGCAAATGTCGAGCGCCACTTTGGCTTGGAACATGTTCGGCCCGATGCCGGCCGTGGCGGTGACGCCGGAAACCTCGAAGGCGCGCCGCATCAGGCGTTTTGCGAACGTGCGCGCGTCGGTGCGGTAGAGGCGCAGGTAGGGCGCGGCGTCGATGAAGCATTCGTCGATGGAGTACACCTGCAGGTCCTGCGGGCTGACAAGCTCAAGGTAGCTGCCCACGATTTCGCCGCTGACCTGCATGTATCGTTTCATGCGGGGGACGGCGGTCAGGTACTCGATGCCCGGCGGGATGTCGCGCACACGGCAGCGGTTGCGCACGCCGGCGGCCTTCATGGCGGGCGTGATGGCAAGGCAGATGGTGTTTGCGGAGCGGTCGGGGTCGGCCACCACCAGGTTGGTGGTGAACGGGTCAAGATCGCGATCGGCGCACTCCACGCTGGCGTAGAACGACTTCAAGTCGATGCATATAACGCAACCCGAGGTTTTGCGCAAATCCGTCACTCGCCAATCCTTTCCGTTTCTCCATCGTTTGTTCGCTAGCATTTTTCGAACGCGCGTTCGATAATACCATAGCGATGGATTTTATGACGAAAGACGGCGAAAGACGAGGCGTGCACAAAATGTACGTCAACGTCGTGCTGCACGTGAACGACGAGGGGCGCATTGACCCGCTGGCGGTCATATGGCCTGATGGACGCACATTTCGCATCGACGAGGTGCTCTACCGCGGGGAGCCGGGGCAAATGCAGAAGGGGGCGAAAACGTCGCGCTTCCGCATCCGTTTCGGGCGGAAGGAAACCAATCTGTACCTGGAGCGCCGCCAAGGTTCGCAGGCGCTCGGCACCCCCGACGTCGACCGCTGGTGGGTCAACGCCATCGACAACACCCCATCTAAGCCAAGCTGCTAGGGGGCTCTACTCAAGCAGCCAATCGATGACGTTGCGCTTCTTCACGCCGTCGTAATCGGCGGTTCCGAAGATCGTGTCAAGAGTGAGCAGGATCTTGGGGTAGTTGTCGCGCACCGCCGCGAACGGCGCCAGCTCCCGTTTCAGCGTGGACTCCTCAAGCGTTGTCGCCGAAACCTGGAAGTATTGCGTGTCATCGGGCTTGATGGCAACGAAGTCGATCTCGCCGTTTTCGATATCGCCGACGTACACGTCATACCCTCGACGGAGCAGCTCCAAATACACGATGTTTTCCAGGATGTGCCCGATATCGCTGTCGCTCGTTTTCACCAATGCATTGCGCAACCCCAGGTCAACCGCATAGTATTTGCAATTCGTGGAAAGAAGCTGCCTTCCTTTGACGTTGTAACGAGGCGCCGCGTACAGCGTCAGGCTGTCGGTGAGCCCCTTGATGTACTTCGACACGGTTTTCTGGTCGACCTTGTTGCCCGAAGACGTCAACGTATCGGCGATCTTCTTGTGCGACACCTTGCTGCCTATGTTGTGCAGCAAGAACTTCGTGATATTGAGAAGCGTCGACACGTCGGAAACGCGCAGCCTGTCCACCACGTCGCGCACGATGATGGTGTCGTAAAGGCTGCGCACATACTCCTTCGCCTTTTGCTCGTCGATCTGCGTTTCGGCGATAAACGGAAACGAGCCCGAGGTGATGTATTCGTTGAACAGCATCTCGCGGCCTTTTTCGGCATTGCCCTCCGCCGAGCAAAACTCCTTGAACGACAGCGGCAGCATCTTAAGCTCGATATAACGGCCGGAAAGAAGCGTGGCAAGTTCGCCTGACATGAAATAGGCGTTTGACCCCGTGATATAGACGTCGACGTTGTCCTTTATGAACAGTCCGTCGACTGCTTTCTCGTAGTGATCGACGTGTTGGATTTCGTCAAGGAACACGTAGGTCGTTTTGCCGGACGCCAGCCTTGCGTTTACGTAATCGTAGAGCGCTCGGTAAGACGTCAGGTCCTCGAATTCAAGCTCCTCGAAGTTGATGGCGATGATCTGGTCCGCCGTAACGCCGTGCTGCATAAGGTGATTGCGATAAATCTCGAAAAGCTTCGACTTGCCGCAACGGCGCACGCCCGACACGACCTTGATGACATGCTTGTCTTTCCAGGAAAGCAACCACTCAAGATATCGATCTCTAGCAATAAGCTGCATGCCTCCGCCTCCCTTGTTGCCGATTTGCGCCAAATTCCGTATTCAACGATAGCTGATATATGGATTATAGTCCGCAAAATGCGACATTTCCCATGAAAATGGATTTCAATCCATTTTCAGCGGCGATTCCAGCATTTTGTGGAATGGATTCCATTTTTATAGCTTCGCTACGGCATTACAAGCGCCGGATAGGGGACGGAGCGCAAAAGCGCGAAAACGAAAGCGGGCCGAAGGGAGAGCGCCCCTCGACCCGCGAGCATTTAGACGAGCTTACCTTGCCGTGATCGGCCGTGCGCTGAACCAGCTGTGCGGCCTGACCTTGGAGATCGCTCATGCGGAGAGCCCTAGCTTATTGTTCGCCAACTTCAGCCATCGGCTATGCGCGTTCGTCCTTGGTTTCCGCGTGGGCGGTGGCGAAAGCGGCTGCTCCGACTGCTGCTGCTGTGGCAACGGCTGCGGAGGCTGCCTTTAAGGCGCCGTCATCGCCGGTCGGGGCAAGGGGCTTGGGGTCGCTGGCGTTGTTCGTCGGAGGCTGCGGTTCGGGCTGCTCGGGCTCGGGCTTCGGCTCGGGATCTGGGTCGGGCTTGCGTACGGGATCGGGCCCAATCTGCGTCGCGATGCGCCCCTGACCTGCGGCGCCTGCATATTGCTGCCCGATAACGCCTTGCAGGTTCAGCTGCACGTATTCCATAAGGGCATCGTTGTCCAAGCCCAGCAGCGTGACAGGGTTCTTGCACAGCATGCTGTACGAACCGCCGCCTTCCACCAGGTAGTACGAGTGGCACACCAGCGTATACGCCGTTTGCGGGTCGATAGCCTTGCCGTGCAGCTTCGCTCTGCGCACGCGGCGTTCCTTTGTGTCGTCTATGCCGACGAACGTGCTGCCCGAGCGCAAAACGGGCGAGTCGATGTCGGTGCGGATGACGAACTCCAGCCCCTCGGAAACCTGCAGGAAGTCGCCGCTGGACTCGGGCAGGCTGCTTGCCGAAAGTTCGAGCGCATCAAGCAGGTCCTGGCCCGAAACGCTGGTGTAGCAAAGCTGGTTATTGAAGGGGTTCACGTTGATGAGATCGCCCTTCGTCACGTCGCCGTGGTTCAGGTTCGCGCGAACGCCGCCGCCGTTGACGAACGCGATGTCGGCCATAACGCCCGCGTTCGTCGCGTAATAAAGGTACGCGTCGGTCACGAAGTCGCCAAGGTTCGTTTCGTGCGCGCGCACGGCCCAGGTGTAGTTGTCGTCCTCGAACGCATACAGGTCCACCTCGGATTTGCCGATAATGGTTCCCGTTTGGGCTTTGACATCCGCGACCTTCTCATTGATAGCCGCCTGCACGTTGGCATCGCGCCCGAACGTCGCGTCCTGCACGTATGCAGGATCGCCGCTTTTGCGGGCCTCGCGCAAAAGCGTGGCCTCGAAGGCGGGCGTGCTGGCGGAGATGGTGCCGCTATCCGGGTTGATGACGACCTGACCCACGCTGGAGAACTGCGTGCCCGTTTGCGTGATGATGACGTTTTTGCCCTCGGCGTCTTGCTTGACCTGCACATATTCCTGGTGCGAATGGCCGTCGATGATCACGTCGATACCGCGGCAGCGCTTCGCCAGCGCGTCGGAGCGCCAAATGTCGGGCGATCCATCCTGGCCAAGGTGCGCAAGCAGCACAACGTAATCAGCGCCCGCCGCGCGTGCCTGATCCACGGCGTTTTGCACCGCTGCCGCAAGCGCCGCGCCGGTATCGTCCTCGCAGAAGCCGTACACGCACGTGTGGTCGTCGTCGCTTCGCCAGAACGATTTAGGCGACGATGCCGTCAGCGTCGCCGGCGTGGTAACTCCTACGAACGCCACGCGCGCAGTGCCGCCGCCTGCAAGCGGATAGGCCTGAATGGCGTACGGGGCGAACATGAGCGTGGGCACTTCGGGGCGCTTGTCGGTGAAGTTGCAGCTCAGGTATGTGGCGCTCGCGCTGCCGACCAGGTGGTTGAACTGCGGCATCCCATAGTCGAACTCGTGGTTCCCGGGAATCACGTAGTCATATCCCGTGGCGTTCATGATGTCGACGAGTGCCTGCCCCTGCGTTAGCGTGCCCATGACGTTGCCCTGCACGGCATCGCCGGCATCCACAAGCGTGACGTTCCCGCTGCCGAAAACGCCTTTGCGATCGGCAACATAGCTTGCCAGCGCCGAATACCCCAGCGGCGTCGCTCCCTTTTCATCGGCTTCGCCAACAGCGCAGTGGACGTCGTTGGTGTGCAGGATGACGATGGCGCTGCCCGCCTGCGCATCGTCGGCAAATGCGCGGCGCGGCAACCCGAACACGGCGCTGCTGAAAGCGAAGGCGGTCGCGCCCGCAAGAAACTGACGACGGGAAAGCTCAGTGCCCATAAGGGTGCTCCAATCTGCAAAAGGGTCGAAGCGGGTGGACGCAAGAAGTAAACCAAGTAACTCGTAACGCACGACCATGATACGCGCGCACGATTCCGAAAAACGCGCTGCTATTTGCGAAAATAGATTCGAACTCATTTCCAACGGCGAGTCGGGCATGTTGCGGAATTGATTCCATTTTCGCAGCCTGAAGCAGCGAAATCGAGAACGTCGCTTAAGAGAATGCAGCGCAAAAGCACGCAAAAGAAAACGAGCCGAAGGGGAGTGCCCTTCGGCTCGTAAGCGCTTAGATGAACTTGCCCTTGCCGTGGTCGGCCATGTGCTGGATCAGCTGCGCGACCCAACCGCGGAAGTCGCCCTTGCGGGGGACCAGCTTGCCGTCCACCAGCTCCTCGTAGGAGACCTTGATGCGGTCGTAGCGGGTGACCGTGACGGGTTCTTCGTGGGTGAAGCAGCCTTCGACCTGCTTGCTTGCAGCCAGGCCCAGCTTGATGACGGGGTTGAACATGACGTGCTGCTTGTCCTTCTCGTCAACGTAGGCGAACAGGTTGTGCGTCACGCCGATCTGGTTGGCGTGCAGGCAGGCCGCCTCGTCGAGCGACGCCATGGTGTCCAGCAGATCCTGCGCCACCTGGGCATCCTCGGCCGTTGCCTTCTCGCAGGGAGTGGACAGCACCGCTTCGTCGTGGACCAGTTCCTTGATAGCCATAAGACTTCCTTCGCTTCGACGCCGGCGCAAAACGCGTGCGGAATGCACAAGCCGACGTATTGCTCTACAATCGCTTTCGACATTTTAACGCATACGCTGGTGTACATCAGGGAGGGTTTAGGTTATGGCGAAAACGGACGCGCAGCTTGCCGATGGGCAGGCGGCAAACGCCGCACGGCGCCGCATTTTCTGGGTCGGCATCGCCTGCGCGCTTGCGGGCGCCGGGCTGTGGGGCGTGTCGGGCGCGTGCGCGCAGCACCTGTTCTCGCATTACGGCATCACGCCCATGTTCGCCACGGCCGTGCGCTCGCTGGTGGCCACGCTGTTCTTCTTCGGCGTGCTGGTGCTACGCCGCCGCTACATGCTCGAGCTGATTTGGAAGAGCGAACCTCGTGTGAAGCTGTTCTTTCTGTTGTTCGGCGCTGCGCTGTTCGTCGATCAGTTCGCGTACGCCATGACCATCGCGTTCACCAACGCCGGCACCGCCACCGTGCTGCAGATGCTCAGCACCGTGTTCGTCATGCTGTTCACGTGCGTGATGGGGCGGCATTTGCCGAAGGGGAACGAGTTTGTGGGCCTGATCTGCGCTTTTGTGGCCACAGTGCTTATCGCCACGCAGGGCGACTTGGGCACGCTGGTGCTGCCGGCGGCTGGCTTGTTCTGGGGACTTTTGAATGCCGTGTGCGTTGCGATCTACGTGTTGACCCCGCGTGTTGCGGGCTTGTTCGATCGTTTCGGCAGTTTTGCGGCCACGAGCGTCGGCATGCTGGTGACGTGCGTGTGCTCGGGCATCGCGTATGCCGTGCAGCTTGCCATGGGCGCGGGCGCTCCTGAGGCGGTTGCGAGCATGGACGCGTTCGGCTGGCTGGTGCTTATCGGAGGCCTGGCGTTTTTGGGGACGTTCGTGTCGTTCGGGCTGTATCTGCGCGGCGTGGCGTTCGTGGGTTCGGTTACCGGCAGTTTGCTGGGCGCCGTCGAGCCCATCAGCGCCAGCGTGTGCGCCTGCGTGTTCCTGGGCACGGCGTTTTCCGGCTTCGATTGGGCGGGATTGGCGCTCATGCTGCTCATGCTGGCCCTCGTCACGTTGGGCGGGAAGCCAAGATAACATAAGATATATTATCGAGAATATCTGCGTTTTCGAATCCGCGCCGCTGCAACAACTTAAAGGCTTTGCGCCGTAAAACGAACTGGTCCGGTTTCTTCGCCGCTAGTTTTCCTCGGCGACCGAAAACGATGATTGTTTTGGGCTGATTTCGTAGAGTTTCGGGTACAATGCGCGTTTGTGCCTTATGGCGCTTCAATTGCAGCAACGCGAGTAAGCGAATGCTGTATAGAAAGGGTTTTTGAGTTAGAGAGGGTTCACATGTCCAAGATCAACGACCTTGAGCAAGAGGTCAAAACGGACGTTAAGGAGGCTACGGAAGCGGTTTCCGCTGAAAACGCCGGCAAGCCTTGGTTCAAACGTCTTTCCCTTACCACGTGGATTTTCATTGCGTTGGCCTTGGGCGTTGTGGCCGGCCTTGCGCTGCAGGGCACCCCTGATATCGCCACCACCTACATCAAGCCCCTGGGCACCATCTTCCTGAACCTTATCAAGATGATCGTGGTGCCGCTGGTCATCTTCTCGATGATCGCCGGCGTCATCAGCCTGTCCGACATCAAGAAGGTCGGCGCCATCGGCGGCAAGACCATCACGTACTACCTGTGCACCACCGCATGCGCTATCGTGATCGGCCTGATCATCGCCAACGTGTTCAATGTCGGCGGCGGCTACACCCTTACCACCGACGAGCTTTCGTATGAGGCCAAGGCCGCTCCTTCCTTCATCGAGACCATCGTCAACATCTTCCCCAGCAACTTCGTACAGCCCATGTCCGACGCCAGCATGCTGCAGATCATCGTGATCGCGCTGTTCTTCGGCTTCGGCATCCTGGCCGCTGGCAAGAAGGCGCAGCCCGTCGCCGACTTCGTTAACGGCATGTCCGAGGTGTGCATCAAGATTATGCACATGATTATCTCGATCGCTCCGTTCGGTGTGTTCGGCCTGATCACCCCCGTGGTCGCCACCAACGGCCCCGACATCCTGCTGCCGCTGCTCAAGCTCATCCTGGTTGCCTACCTTGCCATGATCCTGCACATGGTGCTGGTGTACTCCGGCATGGTGAAGGCCATCGCGAAGATGGGCCCGCTGACGTTCTTCAAGGGCCAGTTCCGTGCCATGACGTTCGCCTTCGCCTCGGCCTCCTCGGTAGGCACGCTGCCCATTAACATGGAGTGTTCCGAGAAGCTGGGCGTGCGCCGCGAGATCTCCAGCTTCGTGCTGCCGCTGGGTGCCACCATCAACATGGACGGCACAGCCATCTACCAGGGCGTTTGCGCTATCTTCATCGCCCAGGTGTTCGGCATCGACCTGACCCTCGGCCAGCAGTGCGTCATCGTCATGACCGCCGTGCTGTCCTCCATCGGCACCGCCGGCGTCCCCGGTTCCGGCATGATCATGCTGGCCATGGTGTTGCAGTCCGTCGGCCTGCCCGTCGAGGGCATCGCGCTGGTCGCGGGCGTCGACCGCGTGCTCGACATGATGCGTACCGTCGTCAACATCACCGGCGACCAGTCCGCTGCCGTGTGCGTGGACTCCCTGGAGAAGCGCAAGGAGGCGCGCCAGGCCGCCAAGGCTGCGTAAAGCGCACTGCGTCAAACGCTCGAACCTTTCGGGATGGTTGCAGGAAATATCTGCTGCCATCCCTTTTCTTTTATGGTAACATCGAACACGCGTTCGTTTCAAGAGCAACATGAACAAGCTCTGTCGAGCGAGTTCGTTTCAATCAGGAAGGGGGGTTGGCGGATCGTATGGCTACCAAGGACGCACGCTCGTCGCAACACGGCGATCGGGTTTCAAACTATTTGGCGATGCTCGGACATGCATGTTCGGACATCAACCAAGGTGCGCTATCGGCAGTGCTGCCCTTTCTGGTGGTGGACGGCTATTCGTACACGCAGGCCGTTATGCTGGTGTTCGCTGCCAATATCGTGTCGGCTGTGGTGCAGCCGCTGTTCGGCTGGATAAGCGACCGTCGCGCATGCCCGTGGTTCATGGGACTCGGCGTGTTGCTTGCCGGCGCAGGTATGGCGGGTATCGGCTGGGCCGGCTCCTATCCTCTTATCGTTATAAGCGCCCTGGTATGCGGGTTTGGCGTGGCCATGTTCCATGCGGAAGGCGGTCGCATCTCCAACTTGGCGGCCGGTGCGCGCAAGGGAAACGGCATGAGCATCTTCGCCGTCGGTGGCAACGTGGGATTCTTCATCGGCCCGATCATGGCCGCTGTTTCGCTTTCGGTATTCGGCATGCACGGGCTTGCCGTGTTCCTTGCGCCCACGGCGTTGTGTGCAGCGGCGCTCTTCTTGCATAACAGCCGCTTCAAGGCGCTGAACGCCGTTGCTGCGTCCAATGCGGCGGTCATCGAGCGCCCCGAACGTTGGGGCTTGTTCGGGCTGATCATGATCACGTTGTCGCTTCGGTCCGTCCTCAGCTACGGCTTCATGGCCTTCATCCCGCTATTCCTTATGAACGTGCTCGGGCAAACCGAGGCGGCAAGTTCACTAGCTATCTCGCTGTTCTCCGTCGCCGGCATGGTGGGTACTGCGCTTTCTGGCCGCACCTCCGAAGCGGTGGGCGCGCATAGGCTAACCATCGCCTGTCTGGCCATCACCGCTCTTGCTGGTGCTGCGTTCGCGCTGAACGGCTCTTCGGTTGGGCTGGCTTTGGCGTTGACTGCGGTGTTGGCCATCGGGATCGACCTATTCTATCCCTCAGCGGTTGCGGTGGGAATGGGCTACGTGCCGCAGCATCTAGGCATGGCATCGGGTTTGACGTACGGCGTTGCCATCTGCCTTGGAGGCGTGGCGGAACCGTTCCTGGGTATGGCCGGCGACGCTTTCGGGCTCACTCCCGTTATGCTCACGCTTGCCATCATCGCCCTTGCGGCCGCGCTGCTGTCCATCGTCATCAAGAAGCTCGACGGCACCCAAGCCTGATCGGGCCATCGCCACGTTCTCGGACCGGCTGTCGGCAGTCCGATCCGGCTGGACTGCAATGCGATTCCTCGAGCGACGCCGTAACGGCTAACTCGTGATCAAACGCTTCTAGTGGGTCTCGCTCAGCGCGTCGAGCAATTCCTGCTTGGAGTGGATGCAAAGCTTCGAGTACACATTGCGCGTATAGCTTTTCACGGTATTTTCCGATAGGTGAAGTTCTTGGCTGATGAACGCCTTGCTACGTCCTTGCGCCAAATACCAGACCATGTCGGTTTCCCGATCGGTTAAATCGAAACGTGCCTGCAGCGCCGAGCAGCGAGCCCGTAAGCCATCTTCGAACGTTGCGCCCTCTACATCACGGGCATCTTGCTCGTTCGGCATTTCCTCAGACGCAGCAGCAACCGACGTCACCTGCGTTTCCCCGGCATCGCATCGCGCAGGCGCGGCTTCCGCCACCACAGTGCGCTCCAAAGCGCCCTTGCGCGCATCGGGTGTGCCGAAGGTGGCGAAGAATCTCCGCACTTTCGGCTGGCTCCCCCGCAGCATCACGGCCATGCTCAGCGCAAGCAGGCATACCAGTGCGGCAATGACGAGCATGGATTGCCCAAGTTGGGGTCCAAGCAGGAAAACCAGGTAGCGGCCAGCTTCACGCGGAAGCAAATGGGCCGCCCAAACGGCGGCGAGTACCAGATACGATGGAATGGAGCTATGGCGGCAATAATCATAAATGCCGTACCACAGCAGTCCGACCATGAACGTATTCGACACGGTTATGAGCATCGCCCCGAATTGCGCCTGGTCAAGAGACACGATAAGCAAAACGCCGATAACCATGAGAGCGACCTCGAGCCACCACATCGCTCCAAAGCTCAAGCCGCGGCCGCGCACGAGCACCCACCAGATGATGCCAGCGCACAGCGCTGCCACGGCAATCTGGTGAGCAAGCTGGAACGAAGGCGCCAAAACGATGGAGGTGCCCTCTGGGAAGCCGCGTGCCACGCCAAGCGCGAAATCAAGCAGCGCAACGGCGATAAGGATGCGCAGAGGAAGCGTTTTGTTCTCGTGATCGTACACGCAGTCGCGCTTCGGTTCGGGGATGACGTCTTGTCGCGCATCAAGCGTGTCCATAGCCTGCTTGAACAGCACGAACGATAGCGTCGGCATGAACAGGCCGATGGCGAATACGGCAGGCAGCGGCAAGAATCCCAGAACGAAACCCAAGATCGCGCTGATTCCCAGGCATGCGAACGAGTAGATGAGCGCCTCGCCCTCGTCCAAGCGGTCGAAGAACGTGATCCACATGCCGCCGCCCCACACGATGCCCAATCCCGCAAGCATGGATGCGGGAATGCCGAGCGGCAACGTCGGATACTCTATTTGCACAAGCAAAAGCGCAGGCGCCAACGTCATTGCCGTCATCGATAGCACGTCAAGGGCCCTTCGGGCGCGTCCGCTTAACGGGATGCGTGAGAACATGAGCATGAGGATGAAGATGAAGGCGACGCGCATCATGTTGCCGATGATGGTCACGGTGCCTGAATCGGTTGCCGTATATCGATCATACAGGCAGCATTGCGTCCATACGCGAATGGCTATCAAGCCCAAGAAGCAGGCAGCGAACCTCGGCCCATACGTGGACCTGAACTCCTGCCAGCTTGTCGTATGCACGCGCCGCGCGGCCATGGAAATCTCGTCGTTCATGCGCCCCTCCCTCTTTCAAGCGCATAATTATAGCAAGCATACCGACCGGATTGGCGCAGTCGCACTGTCTTATATGCGATGCGGGCGGTCCCAAACGTTTCCCATCCCCGAAGCAAAGCCTCGTGCAAACCCCACACCGCCGCCAGTCCACGTACGCGCAAAAGCCGGAAGCGCGATCGCGC
>CAKUJT010000060.1 GCA_934661765.1 uncultured Senegalimassilia sp. | reverse complement strand
TATGTACTGCAGCTGGACGGAGACGGACAGCATGATCCCGCATATATTGCAGATATGATCGATGAGATGGAGCGGACCGGCTGTGATATCGTGATCGGCTCCAGATTCAAGACAGAGCGTAAGCCCATCAATTCACGTATGATCGGCAGCCAGATCATTACAACAGCCATCTGGCTGACAACAGGCGGCAAGTATATCGGGGATGTGACCTCCGGCATGCGCCTGTTCAATAAGAAGATGATCAAGCATTTCGGTTACAACATGCATTACAGCCCGGAGCCGGATACCCTGGCATACCTGTTGAACTGTGGAGTTGATATCCGTGAGGTGCAGGTACACATGTCTGAACGTATTGCAGGAGTCAGCTACCTGAATTTCAAAAATTCCGTGTGGTATATGATGAAAATGCTTTTCTCTATCCTGCTGTTCCAGTGGGTACGGAAAAGGTGAAAGGAGAGTAGACCATGACCATTACATTAAGGGCGCTGCTGGTAGTAGCAGCATTGATCACAGTGATCTGGATCCTGCGGCAGATCCGGAAGTTCAAGGTCAAAATGGAAGATGCCATTTTCTGGATCTTTTTTGCAGCGGTATTGCTTATCCTTGCCATTTTTCCGGAAATCTGCTTTGAATTGAGCAAGCATCTTGGCTTTATGTCACCCTCTAACCTGGTGTTTGTGATCATTATTTTCCTTCTGGTGGAAAAGATCTTTACCTTATCACTTATCGTGTCCCAGCTGGAGGAGAAGATCTCTATCCTGTCCGCCGAAGTGGCGCTTCGCTCCAAGGCAGCCAACCGCCGCCTGAATGACGATGAGGAGATCACCCGTGAGCTGGAAGAACGTGAGGGAGAGATAGAGGGGGAATCAGGAAAGCCATCCTGAGAAAGAAAAGCAGAAATAATTATATGGAATCGAATCGCTGTGAGATGGCCTGCCAAGACTATAGCATGGCGATTTTTTGTTTTTAATTCCGTTGGATCTTAGACCAATATAAACAAACGGTGTAACTTATTTTTGAAATTTTGGTAAGTAGAATAACTGATAGAAAATGATTGTTACGGATAAAATTATGTGATACACTACTTTATATGCCTTGTTTTGATAAGGAAATGGAAATTTATCAATTGTCACATTGATAGGAAAGGAGCATTCATGAAAATGGTAAAAGAGATAAATGATTTCAAGCGTTTTATTGAATTAAATAGAGACAGACTATATGCAAGTGCTGAGAAGGCAGATGATATAGCGTTAGATGATGAGTGGATGCAAGAAGATCAGTGGGATGAGATTTATAAACAAGGAGAGAAAAAAGATGGGAAAATATAATTTAGGTGAAGTATGGTGGACTCAGTTCCCATTTCAGGAGATAAAAGTATCAAAGCGCAGGCCAGCGATTGTCATTGATAAAAATACCATTGCTGTTCTTGCCATGATGGTTACGAGTAAAGCTAAGAAAAATCCGTACAGTATTAGAATTGATGATTGGCAAGAAGCTGGATTGACAAGAGAATCATGGGCAAGAATTGACAGGATCATTCAAATGGATGAATGGCGAATGGAAAAGAAAATCGGTGATTTGTCTGAAAGTGACCTATTGAAAATAACGCAGTTGGTTACAGAACATTTGTCAGAAAAATATCATGAATTTTCTCTATTGGCTATTACAAATCCGACGGGTAAGTATTTGCAGGTTTATGATGAGAGATGGAAATGCTGGTTATTTCCATATTACCGAACAGAAGATCCAAACAAGGAAAATATAGATAAGCATGCAAGTGATTTGGTTAAAATGCAAGTTACAACATCATACGTTACCAGTGCTCTCCATTGTAAATATTCTGAAAGTGATCAAGTGTATAAGCAATATAAACATATACTGTACAGTCTTGCATTGAATGATGTACCAGAATGCATGAAAGGTGATATTTTTGAACTGGACGGTAAGAAATATGCTTGGAAATCTATTGAAGAATTAGAAGCAGATAGTAATGTGATGGATAAAAATGATGACATTGTTGCTTTTGTGAAGACAAAATGCAAATAGGTGGAGAAATCAAGACAAAAGGCAGGTTAGAGGCTTATGATCAGTCATACATTTGCGGTATGTGCATATGGGCAATCCCCATATCTTGAGAAAAGCATCCGGTCTGTAGTACAGCAGTCGGTAAAGTCCAGGGTGATCGTATGTACATCCACACCCAGTGACTACATTCGTGATCTGGCAGAGAAATATCACCTGCCATATTACGTGAGAGAAGGCACCAGCAGCCTTCAGGATGACTGGAATTATGCCTATGACCAGGCTGAGACAGAATACGTGACCATTACCCATCAGGATGATATTTATCATCGGGATTATCTGAAATATATGGATCAGTATCTGGGAAAGCATCCGGATACGCTGATCGCCATGACGGATTACCGCATTATCAACCAGCACCAGCAGGTTCGGTGGGATGTAAGTCTTCTGATCAAGCAGATCATGAAGCTGCCCCTCAGGATCTCGTGTCTGGCAGATAAGCGCTGGGTCAAGCTGGGAGTGCAGTCACTGGGAAACGGGATCTGCTGTCCGTCTGTATGCTATCATAAGGCCATACTTGGGAAAAGTATTTTCCAGTCTGGCTATCATTACGCACTGGACTGGGATGTGTTTGTCCAGATCGCCAGGAAAAAGGGAAGATTTACCTATATTCCTAAAGAATTGTTCTACTACAGGATTCATGATGGCGCCACCACAAAGGCCTGCCTGAAGAATCAGGAAAAGACCAGGGAAGAACTGGAGATGTTCGGAAAGTTCTGGCCGGCACCGGTGGTGAAGCTTCTGATGCGGTTCTATAAGATCGGATATAAGAGTTATGAAAAGTAACTTGTCCTAGTACGGGAAAAACATTCAGAATAAAGGAAATAAAGAAAACCTTCAAATTACTGAAAGTGATAAATGGTTCACACAGTGATTTGAAGGTTTTTGCACGTTCAATGTTTCTTAATATTTTAGTATCTGTTCAGGAAAAAACAGATCTTCAGGGCAAGTCGACCGCCAGCTGTTGGACGAAGATGAGGTCTATAAGTAAGACGCTTCCACCAGATGATAAGTCCTTTTTGGTCTGTTCCGAATAATTTCAGGATTTTTTGATTCTCTTCTGATACAGAAGAAGCATATTCCTGATAAAAACGGGAGATAACATAATGGGTTTCAGACATGGAACTTCCCAGGATATCATGAGAAATCCAGTTTCTGATCAAAGATCTTGTGCTTTGATTTTCAGTAGTCACAGCCAGACCGTGACGGCGATAATAGGCAGTTGGGGTGGGGTCATATAGGATTTTGCCGAAAGCCGCGGCCAACTTCTGCATCCATCCATCATGAGGAAGATTCCTGCGGTCAGAAATCTTCAGGGCAGTATTTCTCAGGCACTCATTGATCATAATAGAAAACCCAAAAGCGGGTGTATAAAAAAGCACATCTTTAAAAGCGATAGGAAGGGAAACCTGAGGTGCAGGTGATCTTTGAGAAAGATCTTCATTACAAAGATAAAAGCTGGAAAAATAAAGGAGAGGCAGGCTGTTATCATGTGCAGTAAGAAATTTGACACCCTGCATAAGCTTATCAGGAAGCCAGACATCATCCTGGTCACAGAAGGAATAGATATCAGCATTGCCACACTTTTGAAGAAGAGTCCAGAAGCTTTCCATATAGCCCAGGTTTGAGTTGGAAAGGTTGGGCAGTATATTGATTTTGGAGGTGTATTCCGGATGCTGCTCTTTATATTGGTCAATCAATGCCAGGGTATTATCGGAGGATCCATCATCACGGATAAAAAGAGTGAAATTCTGATAGGTTTGCTGAAAAATACTGTGCAGTTGTTCCAGAATATAATTGGAACCATTATATGTGGATAATAAAATGTGTACCTTTGGATCGTTCATAACAACTCCTTATACTCAATCTTTTTTTGTGAACTGATAATAACGGATTCCTATACATTTTGTAAAAAGTCTGCGGAACCAGGGGAATATCGCAGTAATCAGGTTTAGAATATGATAACAGAACAATACCTTTTCTTTTCCATAGATCATAGGAGTGTTTTTCCATGGCGTCTGCGCTTTATAGAAATCATATACCTTCCGATATGGACTGAAATTGCCGTGTACCCAGGGGCGTTCTTCACCTAGGTAATGAATAATGGAAGGATGTCGGATGATTTCTTTATATGTTGTACGACTGGAAACCTTGTATGCCGGCTGATATTTACGGATAAAATAATAGGGGAAATAATATAATACCGGGGCGAAATTATAGGTTTGGCTTAAGGTAAGGATATGCCCCTGGCAGCAGTGATTCAGGATATCCTGATCATTATACATAAGCTTTCCGTTCATTTGTGTATAGTAGTCTACAAAATCCTGGCAGAGCTCCTGTCTGCGCCAGTAGTCCATATTTATAAGAAGCACTCCGCAGTTATAATAAATATCTTTTTCTGCAAGTCCAATAAAGGACTTCTGAGCAGAAGGCATATACACTTCCGGTACTGCTGCAAAGGCATAATCAGTCCTGCAAAAATCTGCGGGCTCCATAGCATCAAGAGATCCATGGATAATAGTATCGCAGTCCAGATAAAGAACAGTATGCACTTCCTGTGGAAGGTATCTGGTGAGAAGCAGCCTGGCTAATACAATGGGGTGAAAGCCGGAAGTGTTTGTGCCAGCAGAAAAAGCACTCTGATAATCACCAATCTGCACAAAATGCAGCTGACGGTGGTATGGATCTGCCATTTGTCGCAAAACGTTTTGATTAGTTTGGCTAAGATCCGTGGACAAGATATATATACTTAGTTGCTCCATACTTTTATTGTTTTCAAGCAAAGAGAACAGGGAAATCCCGAGCATGGAAACATAAGAATCTGTGGCAATGTATACAATATTCATAAAAATCTCCATTCCGCCGCCAGGCGGCGGCACAAATTTTCTAAAGTATAGAAGATGTAATTAAACAGACATGTAATCAATCAGCAACATCATCATATATGAAAAGAAAATAGTCTAACACATTTATAGCATAATATAGGACAGGATGAAAGAGAAAAAATGTAACTGTTTAGTACCATCACAGTTACGAGGCAAAATGTCTCACAGGATATTTGCTGCCGAATAGTTGTAAAAGACAGACGGGAAAAGTTAAATCTTTATAAATTACAGGAAAATAGTTGATATTCAATAAGCCGAGCTGTAAAATGAAACCAATAAGCTATAAGAATAAATACTTTGGGAAGAGTTGAGATGTTAGGTGTTAATTGAAAAGAGATGAAAAATGAAAGAATTTCCGGATTGCTTTCCTGAAAAATTCGAGACTGAAATATTGCCTGAAGATGCCAGGGAGGACAATAAAGACGTATACAGAGTGATAAAGAATGGAATACTTGACAGAGAGAGTTTTATCAGTACATATGAGGAAATTCAAAGAGGCCTTATTCCTCCAAAGAAAAGATTAAATTTAAAAGCACCAGGGACGTATTCGACTTCTTGTAATATGCAATATTCGGAAGCACAATATGCGTTGGATGTGTTTATGCGTCATCATCCCCGTGCATTCATTGCAAAAGGTGTAACGGAAGGAAGCTGTGGGCCGAGTCAGCTTACATCTGAAAGAGAAGAAAGAGATAATACACACGTTGACTGGTGGGTATATAAAGGTGGAGCACCTCAATTTTATTTTAAAGAGGTAGATAAAAAAGATGAAGAAAAGTTACTTTGAAAATGTGACGGAAATAGGAAATCTGTATTTAGAATATGTATTTTATGAATTTGAACAGGAACCGGTTTTGTTTTTATGCCGTGATGAGTATGCAAATATATATCTTTGCTTGTGCATAGACATTCGGTATGAACAATCTTGGGTTATTGTTCCGTGTAATATAGCCTTACTTCATTTATTGATTGAAGAGAAAATGGATATTGCATCAGTTTTTCTTAGCAGAAAAAAGGGCTGGAAGATTATTATGGACATATGCGGAAATGAAAAAAGTGAAAGCGTACAGATGAAGGACATTGATCGTCTGGATCTTCCGAAAGAAGGCACATATATCAGATGTGATAAAGAAAAAGCGGAAATGTATCTCTGGAAACGAGCTTTTGAGGAAGAAATGAAGCGTAATTATGACGTTGTAAATGAATCAGATATGAGTATAAACAGTTTGGAAGCAGCATAAAAAGATTATAAGCAGAGGTGAGAAATGAAAAAAAGCAAATTTCAGTTTATCAATCCGTACCTAAAAGAAGCTGCGTTTAAGAGGAATCCTAATTTTATACCGGATGACACGGAATTTGTTATGCAAAATTCCTTTCATGTTCATGTCAGAAGAATAGGAAAGGAAAATCGGGCAAATGTGGAATTGGAGCTTGAAACAAATAAAAAAGCGGACAATGCACCATTTCAGATGCATGTTAGAGTGGCTTCTGATTTTAAATGGGAGGATTTAGACGACGATACTGTAGAGAAATTATTGAACTCTAATGCGCCTGCGCTGTTATTGAGTTATATGAGACCAATAGTGGCAAATTTAACTAATGCATCAAATCTTCCGGTGTATAATCTTCCCTTTGTCAATTTTAAAGCTGAATAAGATAGCCAAGGGATAAAAGTCTGTGAAATATAAAGATGGATATAATGAATAATAACAAATTTGTGAACCGATGGGGCAGGTTATGGTTAATTTGCACACCATCGGTTTTTTTGTCAAGAGTTCTCATTACTTGTTTTTTATATAGGTATGTGCTAAAATAGAAAGGCTAATTGTAGAGATTTGTCCACAATAGAAAAACTGCACTGTTTGCCGATGGCCGACAAGAAACAGACGGAGAGATATAATAGAAAATGATAAAAAAAATTAAGAACAACAAAGAAATCATATGGAGCCTGGCAGTCAATGACTTTTCAACAAAATATGCAGGATCCCTGTTTGGTGTGTTCTGGGCTTTTGCTCAGCCAGTGATTACGATTTTGATCTATGCATGCGTGTTTCAGTATGGACTTCGTTCAGAATCACCTATTTCAGGCGTATCTTATATATACTGGTTTGCAGCCGGTATGATTCCCTGGTTTTTTATATCTGACGGGATACGGGCAGTAACTAATGTATTGATTGAATATAGCTATCTTGTTAAAAAGGTTTTGTTTGATGTAGGATTACTTCCGATTATCAAGATTCTATCTTCACTTTTTATCCATCTTGTTTTCATTGTGCTTTTATTGGTGATAGGGCTGGTAAATAGAGAAGAGGTAACTATTTATGCTGTTCAGACGATTTATTATCTGTTTTCCGCTCTTGTATTGATATATGCGGTGGGAAGGCTTACGTCTTCTCTTATTTTGTTTTTTAGAGATTTGGGACAGATTGTAAATATCGTTCTAGATGTGGCATTATGGGCTACACCTATTATATGGTCTTACAGCATTGTTCCTGAACAGTATCAGTGGATCGTGAAGCTGAATCCTGTTTTTTATATTATCGAGGGATACAGAGACAGTTTTATCAATAAAGTCTGGTTTTTTGACAAGCCGATATTGTCTCTTTATTTCTGGGCAGTAATGGCAGTGCTTCTGTTTTTAGGAAGTAAAGTATTTAATAAGATGCGTCCGCAGTTTGCAGATGTGATCTGATCCGGGGAGAATTTATGGAAAATATAGCAGTATCGATACAGAATCTTACGAAGAGCTATAAATTATATAATGCACCCTTTGACAGGGTAAAAGAAGCATTCAGTTTTTCGCACAAAACCTACAGTACAGAGAAGTGTGTGTTGAATCATGTAAATGTGGATATTAAAAAAGGCGAAGTGGTAGGGATTGTGGGTACCAACGGTGCAGGTAAGTCCACGCTTCTTAAGATCGTGACAGGTGTCCTCACTCCATCAGAAGGACAGGTAAAGATAGATGGGAAGATTGCAGCTTTGCTGGAATTGGGAACAGGGTTTAATCCGGAATTTACAGGACTTAAGAATATCTTTCTAAATGGAACCATGATGGGATTCACTCATGAAGAAATGGAAAAAAAGCTACAGAGTATTATTGACTTTGCAGATATCGGGGATTTTATTTATCAACCGGTAAAGATATATTCATCAGGAATGTTTGCCAGACTGGCTTTTGCTGTGGCTATTAATGTGGATCCGGAAGTGCTGATCGTGGATGAAGCACTGAGCGTGGGAGATTTGCGCTTTCAGATGAAGTGTATGGACAAGATGAAATCCATGATGGACGGCGGCGTTACGGTTCTCTTTGTTTCTCATGATATTAATGCAATCCGCAGACTTTGCACGAAAGGATTGTGGCTGAAGGATGGAGAGGTTCAGGCATACGGCGATACGAATAGGGTATGTGACCTGTATATGGATTATCTGAAGATGATGAATGCAGGAGAAGAAACAGCAGAGGAGCTGTCTGCGGACGAGGAACCATTAGGGGAAGGAATGAAAGAATTTGTTCCCGGAGGCAAAGATGCCATTGCGGAAATTGCAGGGATTTGTCTGCGTGATAGTAAGGGCAATAAAGTGGATACCATTTCATGGGATGAGCCGTTAACTGTGGAGGTGTTTTACGATGTTTATGATGAAAAAGTAGAGACACCGGTGTTAGGGGTTGCTTTGAAAAGAATCGATGATGAGTATATCTGTGGTGTAAATACTCTGCTGGACGGTGAAAAAATACCCTGGAATTATGGCAGAAACTGTTGCCGGCTTGTATATCAGGAAGGAATTCGTGTATTAGGAGGCGGTTATTACTTTGATGTAGGGATGTTTGATAAAACAGCGACAGTTCCCATTGAATACAGAGGTAAGATCATGGAGTTTACAGTGACTGCTGATTATATCGGAGAAGGAGTTTGCATTTTACCTCATCAATGGAAAACGAAAGAAAAAAAGAAGAAATAGAAATTGCTACAAGATTTTAGACAAAATATGAAAGGAGAGTATGATTCAGAGAAATCATACAGAGGAGTAATGGGAAAATACGATTTTGGTCTGGATATGTATGATGAGAACACAATATCATGGATTGCAAACAGCGTGGAACCTGATTCGGATGTGTTGGAATTTGGACCAGCAAATGGAAGACTGACCCGTTATTTAAAGGAATATAAAAATTGCAAAGTGGATATTGTGGAGATTGATGAAGAATCAGGGAGTGAAGCAGCACAGTATGCGGAGAATGCACTGATCGGTGAGGACAAAGGCGACATTGAGAAGTATTATTGGCTGGAAACCGGGAAGAAATACGATTTTATTATCTTTGCGGATGTGCTGGAGCATCTGGTACATGCGGATGAAGTACTGAAAAGATGTCGTATTGCTATTAAAGAGACTGGTAAAGTTTTGGTTTCTGTCCCTAATGTGGCGCATAATTCTGTGATCATAGAATTGTTAAATGACGAATTTCATTATAATCCAACAGGTATCTTGGATAATACACATGTGAGATTTTTTACCCGCTCTTCTTTTCAGAGAATGGCAGGGGAATCCGGATGGGCTGTGGTAAATGAACGTGCAAAGAGGATCCGTGTGGGAGAAACAGAGATTAAAAATACTTATGGAGATGTTCCGAAAGAGCTTGCAAAAGAACTGATTCACCGCCCGTTAGGGGATGTATATCAGTATATGTTTGTTCTGACACCCAGTACAGAATATCTTTATGGCAATCAGATACGTACCGTTTCTCTGGACAGTACATCCCATTACATTACAGAACTGGTATTTGAAAATCATGGTGAGTATGATTTCAGAAAAACCTGTGACAGGTATTTTGATCCTTACGATGGAATACTGGATGTAACTTTTGATGTAATTTCAGGCAGTAATCAGGTACAGGTGAAGCCTATAAATGCCAATTGTGTGCTTGGTGATCTGGAAATTCAGGTTCTTTCAAAAGATAATACGCGGACAATTACAGAGTTTTCATGCAATGGCAAGACAATTGGCAGTCAGATTTTTTTTGTAAATGATAATCCATGTATTACAGTAGGATTGCAAGAGCAGGATGAAAAAATTCATATCAGCACCAAAATTTTAAAATACGATTTTGAAGATGAACTGTTTGGAGAATTATTGTCCGTATTGGAATATGAACAGGGACATATTCAGCAGGTATGTCAGGATTATGAAAAGGAAATGGCACGGAGAGCAGGCGAATATGAGAAAGAAAAAAATGCCATTATAAGTGGATATGAGGCTCAGATTCGAAAAATGGAAGAAACTAGTACCGGCTTTTTCAAGCATGGAGCGAAAAGATAACAAGAATGCAGAGAGATAAAGGAAGGATCTTATCATGAGCGTGACTGGGAAAATGAAATATATTTTGGGCTGCTTGGGTAATTTCAAAAATAAAATACGAAAAAGTACGGTGAGTGCCGATTATTCCAGCCAGATACCCCAGAAAAAGGTTGAAGCAAAGTATAAAGTAACAGCGGTTATCCCTAATTATAACTATGCAAGATATCTGAAGGAACGGGTAGATTCTATTTTGTTTCAGACATATCCAGTGGCAGAACTGATCATTCTTGATGATTGTTCCAGTGACAACAGTATAGAGGTGATTAATCAGCTGATTGCAGAGAATCAAACGGGGATTCCTATGCGTTTGATCAAAAATGAAAAGAACTCCGGGAGCGTTTTCGCACAGTGGCAGAAGGCATTTTTACAAGCCAAAACAGATTATGTGTGGATCGCAGAAGCAGATGACAGCTGTAATGAAAGGTTTTTGGAAACAGTCATGCAGGCTTTTGATGATCCGGAAGTTATAATTTCTTATTGTGAGTCTTTGACTATTGATGAAAATAATACACTGCTGATGGGGGATCTGCGTGTATGGATTGATATTTTCCAGACTGGAAAATGGAATCATAACTATGTGAAAGACGGCAGGGAAGAGGTTGCTGAAACCATGTGTATTAACAATACCATTGCCAATGTGTCAAGCGCGGTGATCCGTAACGGAAATTATACGGATATCCTGGAACAGGCAAAAAGCTTTAAGCTTGCAGGCGACTGGTATACATATATGAATTTGCTGAAACTAGGAAAAATTGCATATTATCGTGAGTCATTAAATTATCACAGAATGCAAACACAGGGGCTGACACTTTCCACATCCCATGAGAAAGAATTTGAGGAAATTGTAAGACTTCAGGATTATGCGTTGAAGAATTTTGATGTTTCAGAGGATGTAAAAAAGAAGGTATTTGAGAGAAGGGAAAGGGAGAAGATCAGATTTGGGCTGTAGTGAAATGAAATTATCAATTATTATACCGGTATACAATATGCAGGCATACCTGGAGAGATGTCTGGATTCAGTGGTGGCTGCACTGGATGGCTTTAAATATACAGCAGAGGTTCTTATAATTAATGACGGATCCACAGACAGATCCGCACAGATTATTGCGGAATACTGTAAAAAATACAGTTATATGCATCAATATGACAAGAAAAATGGCGGATTGTCAGATGTAAAGAATTATGGTTTGGAAAGAGCAACCGGAGAATATGTGATTTTTCTTGACTCTGACGATTATGTGGATCCGGAAATGTACAAGTCAATGATGGATAGGCTGGAAGAAGAACAGGCAGATGTGGTTGTCTGTGATCTGGAAATGACTTTTGATGATCCCACACTGAATGAAATCCATCCTTGTACTGTAAGTTCAAGAGAGGATGTTTTTGCACAGGTGATCGATATGACCATGATGCCTGCATCCTGGAATAAGATTGTGCGTCGTGAACTGTATCATGGACTGACTTTCCCTGTAGGGAAAAATAATGAAGACGTTGCTGTAACACCGATTGTGCTTGCACGTGCAAAAAAAATAGCAGTAGTCAATAAGCCTTTTTACAAATACTATCAAAGAACAGGATCCATACAGAATAGTTCATTTAATGAAAAAAGATTTGTTATCCTTGAAACCGGCTATTTGTGTACAGAACGTATCAAAAAAGAGCATATGGATAGTAGGAAAGAAGAATTGATCAAAGGATCCGTTTATTTGCATCAGGTTCTTTCTCTGGCATTGTATCCAATTCGTAGGGAAAAGTTACAAAGAAGATATCCTATGCTGAAGAAGTATATGCTTCGGTTGGAAGAATTGTTCCCGGATCTTTGGGATAATTTTGAGATTAAGGAATTTGTACACTGGGATACGCCGATGATCCAGCTTTCCAGACGGATTTCCGTATTTTTATTGAAGAAAAAGCTTTATCTGCTTTTAAGCCTGTTCTGGACACCGTGTAATATTTTGTATGATCTGGAAGTGAAGATTATCAAGTGGAGAGAGAAGAGACGTGAGCACAAAAGATAATAAAAGAGATTTATTTGTAGATGCAGTAAAGGGAATAGGAATCATATCGATTGTGATCGGACATGCAAGCTGGGATATACCTTTTGGCGGTCATGTAATCCATGCAGGGCCTTTTGTATATTTGTACCATCTTGCAGTGTTTGCTTTTTGTACAGGGTACCTGTTTAAACCAGATATTCCGGACATATGGAGTTATATAGGAAAGAAAGCAAAAGGTTTATATCGCCCGTTTCTTCTATATTCTTTGCTTTATCTGCTTACACGAAATCTTTTTATAAAGATTGGGATTATTGCAGGAACAATGAGTACACCAGGAGATATGTTGGTTTCATTCTCTAATACGCTTACATTTAACAGCCCAGGAGAACTGCTAGGAGCACTATGGTTTGTGCCAATGCTGTTTTTTGCAAGTATTCTGTATGCTGCAATATGGAAAGTTACCGAGCGTATTTCGGGAAAAGGAGTGCGTGAGACAGTCAAAGTTCTGTGTTATATGGCGTTTGGAGTTGCTGGGGTTTACGCAATGAAGCACAGTATGGGGCTGTTATGTAATCTTCAGGTTGCATATCTTTTTATACCTGTGATTGCGGCAGGACATTACTTCCGAAGGCTTTCAGGGAAAAGGATCTTGAATCCTGTTGGGCTGATCCTGTCCTTTGGAATCCTGGTATATGTGGTATACAGTGATCTGGGGATTATAGAGCTGTCACGTTATATGATCATTAATGAATGGTTATTTTATCCTGTAACATTTGTGGGGATTTATTTCTGCCTGTCGCTTGCAAAACTTTTGTGCAGGATAAGTGTTCTGGAAAGGTTTCTGGCATTGGCCGGACAGTATAGTTTTGCAATCATGTCACTTCATCTGTTGGGCTTTAAGATTGTAGATTATATTGTATGCCGGATCTCCGGGCAGATGGATATATTGAATGCATATCCCAGATCTTTTGACAGTATCTGGCCGGTATATTATTTAGTGGGAGTAGGATTTCCTATGATGATCCAGTATATGATCAATAAAATAAAAAACACAAAATGTAATACACAGAAATTAATAAACAAATGATTTGACCAGGCTGGAGAGTCGGGATCGAAGAGGAGGATATTATGAATGAAAGGAAAAGAAATCAGTGCTTTATTTTTTTGATAGTTATTGGTGCTGTTTTACTCTTTTTTCCATTGCTTACATTAGGAATAATGCATAATGATGAACTTCTTGCAAGATATTGGAGTATGCGTGGGGTAAAGGAATTTTTGACTCATTCATATACAGAGCTTCTTCAGGGAAAAGGGCGGGCTATGTCTTGTCTGGTAGTACCTGTGACACAGATCCTGGGCTTTATCGGAAAATCAAGATATTGCTTTCGAATTTTGCAGGTTCTTACAGTTATATCCAATATTGGATTATTTGCAAAACTGACAGAAGAGATTTTTCATAAAAAGGCTCTGACAGGTATAGTGACAGTATTACTGGCATTGTTTATGCCACTTTCTTTCGAACCCACACTTCCGAATGCCTATGTGACTTTATATGGGATACCACTTACATTATTATATGTATCTTTATTACTTTATATTTATTATCTCCGTACAGAAAAGAAAAAATATATGATTATAGCTATGATCCTGTTTTGGATTGTATGCTGCAGTTATGAGGCTTTTATTACATACACACCGGTATTTCTTCTTCTGGGAATTACCGAAAGGCACATGTACAGCTGGAAAAAAATAAAAGAGAATATAAAGCCGTGTCTGGTGCCGATTATCGTGGGATGTGTTTTTCTGGCATGTTATGTAGTTACCGGAAAGATTTTTCCTTCTCAATATGATGGTACACAGATAGGATTTAATCTGAAGGCTTCTCTTGTGATTATCAAGAATCTGCTTCGCAGCGCTGTACCAGGGGGCTTGTTCCTTTCAGATAAATATTTATATCTGTTTAACTATTATAAACACTGGTTGTCTCCAGAAGGTGTTATAAGAGTGATTGCAATCTTGATGATTGCCGGATACGCATTATGGAAAATCTTTCGAAAAGAAGTTGAAAAAGAGAAAACGGAATTAGGGAAAAGCTTGCTGATCCTGGTAATATTGCTTAGCTGTGTGGTTTTGCCTTTTTTACCTATTTCGGTATCTAAAATGTATCAGGGGAATGTAGGGGATCAGGGATTTGTTTCTCTTCCGGTTTCTTATTTCTCTTATTTTGTTACGACCTTGATGCTTTCGTATGTTCTTTGGCGACTTACAAAGCTTATTCGTTTCAAAAAGGTGATTAGTGTTGTGATTCTGGTGTGCATTCTTGGCCTTGGTTGTGCAATTCAGCTTGAAAATGATATTTTTTCAAGAGAAATGGATTATGATTTTACCAGACTTGAAAATATTGAAGCCCTTTTCAGAACAGATACAATGAATGAATACAATGGAAGAGAGATTTGCTCAAAAGAGATATATTGGGCATATAATACCCTTGCAGTTCATGATTCTTACTGGACTGATTATGCACAGCTGCAGGGGAAAAATATTTCAGTGATTCGGGCTGATCACGCCGGTCCTCTTCAATTGTATGCGACTTCAGCAGAACTATTTACGGTCGTAGACAAGGAAAATTGGAATTATGTTGCATTTTCACGTACACAGATCAGTGATACATGTGCAATGAAAGTGGGCTGGAAGCAATACATTTATTTAGATCCTGTGGAGAGCCCACAGAAGGATGGAGATTATTACATTTATCGAGGCATATACG
>CAKUJT010000059.1 GCA_934661765.1 uncultured Senegalimassilia sp. | reverse complement strand
ACCGAGGACGAGCTGCTGGCCGCCGGCATCAAGCCCACCACCGTGCGCCTGTCCATCGGCACCGAGAACATCGACGACATCATCGCCGACCTGGCCGCTGGCTTCGAAGCCATCAAGTAGCCCTTCCGACGACCGAATGCCCATGGCGGGGCGCGCAATCGGCTCATATTTTCCCCGGCCGAAAGCAGAAGCGCCGCTAGGTGGCAACCTCCCAATGGCTATGGCGCTTCCGTTTCCCCAACGGCACGCGCCATAGCCAAAGTTAGGGAAGCTCCACAAGATGCTTCCCGACCGGAACAACCCCTTGCCAGGACTTCCCTTCGCCAGGATTTCCCTGACAGCAAAGCGAAGGCCCGCTCAACCGAGCGGGCCTTCGTGATGAATCGAGAATATAGAACGTGAAGCGGTTATCCGCGCGAAACCGCACGGGGAACCAGCGGGCACGGGGCGGGACGATTGCCGCGACGCGCGAAACGGATCAGGAAGCTTGCGCCGGAAAGCGCCAGAGCAACGCCCAGACCCGTGTAGAAAAACGCGATGAACCATGCAGGGACCAGGCCGAACGCGCGAAGGGAGATGCCGCCGGTCATCATGATGGCCATCATGGCATAGCCCGGCACATCGAAGAAGTGCCACACGCCCACGCGATCAGCCTCGTAACCGGCGATGCGAACGGCATGCTTGCCGACCATCTTCGAGAAAACCTTGATGTGGAACAGCGTGAACACCACGGCAGCACCGATAGCGAGCAGCCACCACATTCCTTGATCCATCTGAGCAAACGACTGGATGCCCAGCCAGGCGATGTTCCCACCGGCGATAAGCCAAACGATGCCGGCGACTAAAAGCAACGTACGCTTCGAAACCTTCAGCATATCTTCCCTCTCTGAAACGAAACGGACGGTATCGGCTAACCGATATCGATATTTGATATCAATAACTGTATCAGGCTACGGCTAAAGAATCCAGAGACCCACAAAACCTGCAAGCATACCCAACAAAGCCCCCACCACGACATCGCGGGGGAAATGCACGCCCGACACCACGCGGATGACCGCCAGCAACACCCCGGCAGCCAGCATGACCGGCCCCACCCACGCAAGCGGGCAGCAGGCGCAAAACGTCATGGCTATGACGAAGATGCTAAAGGTGTGCCGGCTGGGAAACGAATTGCCGCGAGTGTCCTTCGGGATGACGGGGGCGGCTTCGAAGACCTCGTACGGGCGCGGCGCGTTGATGGCTTTGCGCAGCACAGTGACCAGCGCGAACGAGACGCCCGGCACCAACACGGCGCGGAGCAGCTCGCTCGCCGCGCCGACTACGCCGGTTACTGCCGCGTATGCCAGCCACGCGAGCAAGCACGGATACGCCACGTACACCGCGTTGGTAATGATCTTGTTCGCCAGGGAAATGCAGCGTGCCATCGCGGGACGCTTACGCAGCCCATTCGTCATGCGTATATAAGTAGTCTTTTGCATGCACAGCATTGTATCCGATTGCGAAACCACACGCACTCGCATGCTTTCAAAATGGGCCGTTGACCGGGCACGATACAACGTTTTCGCAGGTCAACATACGCGTACGGTTCCCGCCAAAATAGCGCAAATGTATGTGACGCCGCATGAAAAACGCCCGCAAACAGCAATGTTTGCGGGCGTCAAGCGCTGCTAGCGGTTGTTCACGGCCTCGGGGTGCAGGTCGTGGTTTGCCAGGCGGTCCCAGGCAACCTGTTCCCAGCGCGTGCCGGGCTTGCCGTAGTTGCAGTACGGGTCGATGGAGATGCCGCCGCGCGGCAGGAACTTGCCCCACACCTCGATGTACTTCGGATCCATCAGCGCAATCAGGTCCTTCATGATCACGTTAACGCAATCCTCATGGAAGTCGCCGTGGTTGCGGAAGCTGAACAGGTACAGCTTCAGGCTTTTGCTCTCCACCATGCGCACGTCGGGCACGTAGGAGATGTAGATGGTGGCGAAATCGGGCTGACCGGTGATCGGGCACAACGCCGTGAACTCCGGGCAGTTGAACTTCACGAAGTAGTCGTTGCCGGGATGCTTATTGTCGAACGTTTCCAGCACGCTGGGATCATAAGTTTGCGGATATTGCACGCCCTGGTTGCCCAGAAGCGACAGATCGTCGGTGCCGGAGCGCATAGGCTTCTCGTTGGTCATAAATCCTCCTTGGGAAGCGCGGCCGAAAAACCGCACGGGTTGTATGAGTTCGGGACTGCTGGGCAAACGGCCGCTACACAGCGGACGGCCGCCGCGCAGCGGCAGGCGGTTCTGCGAGCAGCCAGGTTCGCGTCCTACCCCTGGGCGTCCAGCTTGTCGAGCAGCGGGTCGCGCATGCCGTTGGCCTCGAAGGCGCGGTTGCGGTCGATGCACGTGCCGCATTTGCCGCACGGACGCTCGCCGCCCTCGTAGCAGCTCCAGGTAAGCTCATAGGGAACATCCAGGTCAAGGCCGCATTTCACGATATCGGCCTTCGACCAGGACACGAACGGCGCCTCCATGTGCAGCTGGCCCGCCGTGCCCTGCGTAATGGCAAGGTTCATGGCGTTCACGAACTCGATGGAGCAATCGGGGTAAGCATCGCCTGCCCAGTCATCGTGGTGCGCGCCGTAGAACAGCACGCTCGCGCCCAGCGACAGCGCCATGGACGCGGCGCTCGACAAAAACAGCCCGTTGCGGAACGGCACGTACGTGCTCACCGGAGAGCCGTCGGCCTCGTCGATCTGCTCGGCGTAGCTTTCCTCGGGGACATCTTGCGAGGAGTGCTCGAGCAGGCTGCAGTCGCTGTCGGCAAAGATGGCGGTAAGGTCGAGGAAGCGCTGCTCGACGCCGTAATACGCGGCAACGGCCTTCGCGCTCTCTATTTCCTTCTCGTGACGCTGACCGTAGGAGATGCTCAGCGCGAACACGTTCTCCGCGCCGAAGCGCTTGACCGCCAAGGCCAGAAGCGTGCTGGAATCCACGCCGCCGCTACTGAGCACGAGCGCCTTTTGCGGGTTCTCGCCGCACACACGGCCGTTCTCGTCGCGCGGCGCCGGGTCCTCGCCCAGCGTCCCGTGCACGCGCAGGTTCTCGCGCGCGTTTGCGGCCGCAGCCGCGAACGAGGAGAACGCCTGTCCCTCGAAAATACCCATCCTTACACGCCCCTCTCAATATCGGGCCAAATGACCTTGTGCAGCTGCACTTGAGCGGTTGCCCAGGTCATTTGGTTCTCTTGCATGAATTCAACGATGCACGCCGGCTCGATATCCCCGAAACACGGGCTCAGGTACACCGGCACGCGCCCCGGCAGATCGAGCAGCCGGGCAACTTCCAAAACGCGCGGCAAATCGCCCTGACCGCACACGAACTTCACCGTGTCGCGCGCGTCGAGCAGGCGGAAGTTCGCGGGCAGCATCTGCTGCTCCATGCCACTTGACGGCAGCTTCCAGTCCACGGTGAAGGAGAGCGTGCCAGGCGCGGCGTTGCCGATACGCGCGCGCAACTCGGCAAGTTCTCCCAGGTCAGCGGCGCCGTTCGTCTCGATCTCCACGCGTAGGCCGCGCCCGCACGGACCGGGTTCGCCCAGCAGCAGTTCCACCAGCTGCGGCAACAGCGGCTGCAGCACCGGCTCGCCACCGGTGAGCGTCACGCATTCCACGCCGGTTTGCCTCACCCACGCCGCCAGCTGCTCAGGGGTTTCGTCCTGCGCAGCAGCTCCCGAGACGTTCGCCCACATGGTGTCGCAGTAGCCGCAACGCAGATTGCAACCGGTGAAGCGGATGAACGCCGCCAGCTTACCCGCACACGCCCCTTCGCCGTTGATGCTGACGAACTGCTCCGCAACCGGCATGGTCGCCCGGGAGCTGGACTGGTCGACGCTTCGGCGTTGCGACGCCCCGACGGCGGCAAGCGAAGAGGCCGGCGCTGCGCCAACAGCAGCGGACGCAGGCGACTGCGCGCCGCTGGCAGCGATTGCCGCCGACAACGAGCCATGTACGGTGGCAGGAGCCGAGACCGGCGCCTTCCCGGCACCGGACGCGGGCGCTTGCGCGCCGTCGGCACGCTTGAAGGCCGAGAACGCGTCGCGCAGGCTGCCGTAGGTTGCCGTTATGTTTTCGTTTTCGCAGGTCATAGCTTTGTTAGGCGCGATAAATCGCACAGTTGTTCGGCGTTTCGTACACATCAATCTGCGACACGGGGAAGCCCTGCTCGGCAAGCTTGCCGAAGAAGTAGCGCGCCAGGTTCTCCGCGGTGGTGCGGAAAGGCATCATCGACAGCGTGAACCCCTCCTCGCGCAGGCAATCCAGAGTTTTGGGCATGAGCGAGCCCTCCTCCACCACGAACGAGTGGTCGAGCTCCTCGGTAAGGTCGCGCAGCGCGTGCTTGAAGTCCGCGAAGTCGATGACCATGTCCTTGTGCGTGCCCTCGGTTTGCAGCTCGGCCTGCTCGAGATACGCCACCACGCGCCAGCGATGACCGTGCAGGTTCTCGCACTTGCCGTGGTAATCGGTCAGGAAATGCGCAGCGTCGAAGCTGCTCTCCGTTTTCAGCCCATACATAGCAAAAGCCCTTCCATCAAGCGAAAACCGCCGTCGGAAAGGCCCTTTTCGAAATGCGCGACAACCTGCAACGATGCAACAGGAGCTGTTCGCCCCTGCCGATAAAATCGCGCCGTCGCGCAAAACGCCCGCCGCGATCAGCGGGCAAGGTACCTAGTTTTGTTTACCGACAGGAGGTTTTCGAACTGTCCATCAATCACGCGGCAAGTATACCGCCCCAAAGACGCAACCCAAGCCCGCAAGCAAGCTTCCGCACGATAACCGCAAGCGCCTAGAGCAACGCCAGCAGACGTTTCGGGGACATAGCGCCATCTGTCCGACCCGACGGCGTTCCCTGATCGGACACTTAATGTCGTGTCCCCAAAGTGTCCGATGCCCCGCAGGTGTCGAAAGCTAGAGCAACGCCAGCGTGCTTGCGATCAGCTCGTCCCAGGTGTGCGAAACGAACGAGGGGCGCTCTGCCGTCAAGGCGGGCTCGTTGAACATGCCCCAGGTCACCGCCGCGGTACTTGCGCCTGCCGCGTTGCCGGATTGCAGGTCGAACGGGGCGTCGCCGACGTACAGGCACTCGCCGGGATCGAACCCCAGCAGCTCGCAACCGCGGACCACCGGCTGGGGATCGGGCTTCGGGCGCTCGACATCGTCCCAGCCCACGCAGCAATCCAGATACGATGCGGCGCCCACCACCTCAAGCCCGCGCCAGGCAACCGCGTGGCGCTTCGATGTGACCACGCCCAGCTTCAGGCCCGCGCCCGCAAGCTTCGCCAACGCCTCCACCGTTCCGGGAAACGCCTTGATCATCTTATCGTGCACCGTTTTGTTGTGCGCTCGATACGCCTCGCAGAACCGCTCCTGCAGCACCGGGTCGTCCGTGTAGTCCTTGACCTGCACGGCCAGCGGCTGCCCCACTTTCTGCAGGTATTCCTCGTCGCTGAGCTGGCGGCCGAGCACCGCAGGGCCCGCATAGCGAAAGCTTGCCAAAAGCAGCTCGCGAGAATCGACCAGCGTGCCATCGTTGTCGAACAAAACCGCCTTCAGACCAGCCATAATGCTCCTTCGATATCTACATGGTGCCCAAGCCGCGAAACCGACAGACGGACAACACCGTAAGCCGCCGCCTTGCGTTAACGCAAGCCCCCCACAACTCCCATCGATTCGGACACTTAGTGCTACATCCCCAAAGTGTCATGCAGTGTGCCTTTGGGAAAAGAAAAGGGCTGCCGGATTACCAGCAGCCCTTGCGTTTCCATGGTGGAGATGATGGGATTCGAACCCACGACCCCTACGTTGCGAACGTAATGCTCTCCCAGCTGAGCTACATCCCCATGAGTATTGCGCTTTGCGCGAGAAAGTATTTTCCTCGTTCAAACGCTGTTTGTCAAACACTTCTTCGTGGACGTCCGCAAAAAGTTCACGGTTGGAACCGCTTACGACAGGACGCGCTCCTCCATGAGGGGAGACTCCACGCCCGGCTCGTCCCCCTCGGGAACGAAGGGCTCGAACAGCGGCTCGCCGTTCTGCGACAGCTCGACCATGCCAGTGAGCACATCAACGTACTGGTAAGACTGACGAGCGGTGCGGCCGCGCTTGCGGTCGACTTCCATGATGAACAGCTGCGGGTGCACTTGCATGAGCGTGCCCTCGCTCTCGACGATCTTGGAGCGGCCCATGTTGGCGCGCACTTTCAGGCGTTGACCGACGAAATCGTGTAACGTATCATGAATGGAGTCGACGATTTGCGCTTGTTTCGCTAAGTCCATAGTTGCTCTTTCCTACATAACACACAGATAACAGCTCAAAATTGTATCATGCGGGTCAATGCACGCTTACTTCTCCATGTTTTGCACCTAATTCCATAGCAGTTCCCACACAATAGCCATATTCCAGGCACGTTTTAGCTTGAAGACGGCGTTTGACAGGGCCTATGACAGCGCTAACCTTCCTGCGACCGCCGGGTTTAGGGCCAGGAAAACGTCGCCACGGCAAACTAACCCGTACCTGCTAGACTGCTGCAGACTCGCTTTCCTAACCCCTCATTACGCAAAAAAGGGCCGCGATGCACGCGGCCCAAGTAGCATATCGGCTTCCATCGCTAACCCTGCTGCAGCGCCAGCAGCGCCTTGCCCATGTTCACGAACTCCGCCAGCGAGAGCGTCTCGCCGCGGCGTTTGGGGTCGATGCCCGCTTGCTCGAACAGCTCCGGCAGATGCGGGGCCACCGCAGCTCCGCCGGCTCCACGGCCGGCGAAGTAGGTTTTGCATGAGTTCGACAGCGTTTTGCGACGACTGGCGAATGCGGCGTCTGCCATAGTGCAAGCGGCGCGCACCACTTCCCCGTCAAGCGGTTTCCCCTGCTCATCGAGCACAGGCGTGCGGTTCAGGCGGATAACCGCGCTATCCACGCGCGGCGGCGGGAAGAAGTTGTTCGGGCTGACCGGGAAGCGCCCCGCTGGCTGCGCGTACAGCCGCAGCTTCACCGTATAGGCGCCGTAGTTCTTCGTGCCCGGCTCGGCGGCCATGCGGTCCGCCACCTCTTTCTGCACCATCACCGTTGCCGACTCAAGCGACTCGATGCGCTGGAAATAGTCGAGCACCACCGTTGCAGCGACGGCATACGGCAGGTTCGCCACCAGCTTGTTGGGGGCGTCTTGCCCATCCAGGTCGGAAAGCTGCAGGTCAAGCGCGTCTTTCTGGATAAGTGTGAACGAATCCCACCACGGATCCAGCGTTTCGGCCAGCACCGCAGGCAGGTCGGTATCGCGCTCGATGGACGTGACGTGCTTCGCGTTTTGCAGCAGGGCCATGGTGAGCGTGCCGATGCCGGGACCGATCTCGAGCACGTTGTCCGCGCCCTCGAGCTCGGCCAGCGCAACGATTTTCGCCACGATGGCCTCGTTGACCAGGAAGTTCTGCCCGAGCGAGTACTTCGCCGAAAGCCCGTGATCCGCCAGGACCTGCCGAGTGACCGAAAGGTTGGCCAAAGACGATACGCTACCCACGGCGCTTCCCCTGCTTGCCGCGGCCGCCGCCCTGCTTCGAGCCGCCCTTGCCGGACTTTCCCTGCCCGCCTTTGCCCTTGGGGGCATGCGGGTTCTCGTGCTTAGCCTGCACTGTGCCGTTCGTGCCGCGCTTGGCGTTAGCGTGCTTCTTCTGAGCCGAACGCTTGCGGCCGTGCTGCGCCGCATCGATGCGGCGGCCATCCTCGTCAAGCTGGATGACCTGGCGCTCGGCGCCGTTCTCGCCCAGGTTCAGACGCGCGCGATTCTGGCGGCGCTGCGCCTGAGAGGCCAGCTGGGCGGCGAAATCGTCCTCAGCGAACGCCTCGGGCTCGAACTCGTCGGCCTGCTCCGCTGACTCATCCTCAGCTGACAGCTCCTGCTCGCCAGCGGCCTGGTCGGCCATCTTGCCCCCGGCGAAGGCGCGCACCACGGGCCCCTCGACGGGATACTCGTCAGCTTCATCGACGATCTCGCCGGATTCGTCGATCTTGCCTACCCAATCCAGCACGCGCTCCAAGCGGAAACCCGCCACCGCGGCGGCGGAGCGGACGCACCCCACAAGCGGATCGAAGCCGTGCGGGTCGCCGCCCTCACCCACCACGTGCAGCGTGCACGGACGCTTGCGCGCACGGGTGCGCGTCCAGAAGTACGGCTGGAAACGATCGAGCATGCACTTGAGCTGCGAAGACGGACCGGCGAAATACACCGGCGCCACGACGATCAGCTCGTCGGCATCCTCGAGCAGCGGGTACACGTCGTCCATGTCGTCGCGGATGGCGCAGCGGCGCGGCGCCTCATCCTCGGCGCGCTGCTCCTCGAAGGCCTCGTCCTCGGCGGCCTCCTGCTCGGTCATCGCACCCTGCGCCTTGCGCTTGCAGAAATCGCAGGCGTTGCAGCCGGCCACATCAAGCGTGGACACGGGCGCCAGGTACACCTCGTCTTCCGGGCACTCCTCGATGCAGCTTTCGAACAGAAGGTCCGCAAGCGCGCCGCTTCGCCCCTCGACACGAGGCGATCCGACGATGATCAGGCGTTTCATTCGCAATTCCTTTCAGTTGCGGCGATTTGCGCATGTTCGATCTGCCAGGGTGTGGGCGGGCGGTCCAACAATGCGCGCGCGTTTTGCGCGATTTGAGCCAGCATCTCGCTTCTGGCCTTCTCGGTTTCGCACCCGAGCACCTCGGCCATGCACGCCGCGGTGAACACGGTGTGCGCGGGGCCGCACGTCATGCCGCGCATGGGCTCGGGCGTCATGTACGGCGAATCGGTTTCGGTGAGCAGCAGGTTGCGCGGCGTGCGCGCGACCGCGTCGCGCGTGTCCTGGCAACGCTTGAACGTGAGCGCACCGCCTAAAGCAACGAAGCAACCACGGTCAACCCAAGGCTCGAGCGTTTCCCAGTCCAGGTCGAAGCAGTGCAGCAACGTGCCCGCCTCGGGGAAGCCCTCCTCGCGCAGGATGGCGAACGCTTCGTCATGCGCCTCGCGCACGTGAAGCGCCGCGGGAAGGCCCGCAGTGTGCGCCAAGCGGATTTGGCGGCGAAACGCCTGCCGCTGATCCTCGCGCGGCGACAGGTCGTAATGGTAGTCAAGGCCTATCTCGCCCACGGCGCATACACGCGGGTCTGCCAAGCGTTTGACCAGGCGCGATTCCATGGCGTCATCGTAGAAGCGCGCGTTATGCGGATGCACGCCGGCCGCCAGGCGCAAGCGCGGCAGCGGACGCGACGCCGCATCGTCGGGCAATGCGAAGCACGCGGGGACGGCACCGTCGGGCAGATGCGTCAACCCATCGCCGCCGGCCGCCAGCACCTCGCGCGTGCGCTCAACCGCTTCGGGCAGACGCGACTGCGCCTGGGCATACCATTCGTCGATGCGCTCGAACACGTCCGGGGCGTCTTCCTGCACATCGATGATGTCGCAGACGAAGTCCACGCCCCACGCCGCGCAGCGCGCGAACTCCAGAGCCGGGTCGGCCAGCAGGTGCACATGCGCATGCGTATCCACCACCGGGCCGGCAAGCCGCGGCGGCTCCACCAGGCGAAACTTTCCATGCTTGCGTTTCTGCCGAAACAGCGCGTCGGCGAAAACCGGTTGTTGCTCTTCCTCGGCCATGCATCCCTTCCCTATACATATATATACAGCAGGGCGAAGGGCCTTCCCCCCTTCGCCCGGACACTTAGCGCTACGTCCCCGAAATGTCAGGATTCGGGACCCCGAAACTCGAAACGCCGGGACTTGAAGTGTCGCGATATACGGCGGGGCGAAGGTGTCTCCTTCGCCCCGATCTACCGCAGCATCAAGCGCTCCATCTGCCGTTTGACAGGCGGGACCCCTTTATTCCTCGATCTGAATCTCGTCCATGTTCAGGCGCGGGAACAGCGGGTCGCCCACGGTGACCGTGTTGCCGGCGGGCAGCTGGCCCCACTTCGTGGCGCCCTCGACGTCCACCACGTCGGTGACCATGCCCAGGCTCAGGCGATCGAACACCTCGTTGGAGGTGTTCGGCATGAACGGGGCCATGTACAGCGCGATGATGCGGATGGCCTCGAGCGCGTTGTAGATGACGGCGGCCAGGTCGCCCTGGGTATCCTCCTTCTTCGCCAGGTTCCACGGGGCGCTTTCCTCGACGTAGAGGTTCACGCGACCGGCAAGCTCCTGCACCGCGGCGGCGGCGCCGGTGAAGTCGACCTGGGACATGCAGGCGTCGTACTTCGCGTACAGCTGCTCGACGATGGGCAGCATGGGGTTGGCAACGCGCTCGGCAGCGTCGGCCGGCACGGCGGGCACCTTGCCGTCGAAGTACTTGTTCGTCATGTTGAACACGCGGCTGCACAGGTTGCCCCAGGTGTTGGCCAGATCGGCGTTGTACACCTGCACCATGCGCTCCATGGAGATGTTGCCGTCATGGCCGAACTGCACGTCGGACATGAAGTAGTAGCGGTAGGCGTCCACGCCGAAGATCTTCACCAGGTCGGCGGGCTTCATGCCGTTGCCCTTGGACTTCGACATCTTCTCGCCCTTGGTGAGCAAGAAGCCGTGGCCGAACACCGTGTGCGTGATGGGCAGGCCGGCGGCCATGAGCATGGCCGGCCAGATGACGCAGTGGAAGCGCGTGATGTCCTTGCCCACGAAGTGGTACTGCATGGGCCAGCGCTGCTCGAACTCGCCGGCGCGCTGATCGTCGCCGTAGCCGATGCCCGTGAGATAGGCCAGCAGGGCGTCGGCCCACACGTAGGCCACGTGGCCCTCGTCGAAGGGCAGCGGCACGCCCCAGTCGAAGGTGGAACGGCTGATGGACAGGTCCTTCAGGCCGCTCTTCACGAAGGTGACCACCTCGTTCTTGCGCGTTTCAGGACGGATGAAGTCGGGGTTCTCCTCGTAGAACTTCAGCAGCGGCTCCTGGAACTCGGAAAGCTTGAAGAACCAGTTCTCCTCGCCGCCGGCCTTCTGCACCGGGCGATGGCAATCGGGGCACACCAGCTCGCCGTCCTCGTTCTTCTCAAGGTCGGACTCGGCGTAATAGGTTTCCTCGTGCACGCAGTACCAGCCCTCGTAGCTGCCCTTGTAGCACCAGCCCTTGTCGAACAGGTCCTGCCAGAATTTCTGCACGGTGCGGGCGTGGCGCGGCTGGGTGGTGCGCACGAAATCGGTGTAGGTGATGTCGAGCAGGTCCCACACGTTGCGGAACGCCGGCTCCATGGAATCGCACCAGGCCTGCGGGGTCATGCCCTTCGACTCGGCGGTATCGGCCACTTTCTGGCCATGCTCGTCCATGCCCGTGACGAACGCCACGTCGTAGCCGTTCATGCGCTGGTAGCGCGCGACGGTGTCGGCGGCGACGGTGGTGTAAGCCGTGCCCAAGTGGGGCTCGGCGTTCACATAATAGATGGGCGTGGTGAACGAGTAGGTTCCCTTTGACATGGTGCTTCCTTTTGCTCGCGGCCGCAGTCGGGCGAATGATGCCCCGCCAACCTGGGTTTTCGCAGTGCCCCTGATTGTACCACGCTGAAAACCGCCATCGCACGCCCCGGGGCCCGGCAACATGCAATCATCGGGTGATCCGGCGGGCTCGAGCGCTTGTGCACGTTTAATGAGCGGCACGGTTTGAACATATCTGGCCGGTATAATTAATGCCAATTGTTATAAATCGAAGGATGGCGGATGTTTTCTAACAAACTTCAAACGAACCCGAGCAGCCGCCCTCGCCACCGCTTGCCGCTGACCGTCGCCTTGAGCGCGACGCTGGCCTTCGCAAGCGTGCCGGTCGCGGGCATGACTCAGCGAACCGCATGGGCGGAGGACATCGACACGAACGTGCAGGCGGACGCCGCACAGCAGGAGGTCGAGCGCACTGCCGCCGAATACGACCAGGCCATAAGCCGCGTCGATGATCTGAACCAGCAGATCGCCGACAACGAGGCGCGCATCGCCGAGATCGAGGAGACCCTCCCCACTCAGCAGGAGCGCAGCTCCGCCGCAGCGGTGAAGCTGTACAAGACCCAGGCTTCCACGCCCGGCTTGCTGGAAATGGTCCTCAGCTCCGAGAACATCGTGGATTTCTTCACGTCGCTTGAGTATGTGTCCCACATCTACAGCAGCAACCAGGCCGAGATCAAGCGCCTTAGCGAGCTGAAAGACGAGCTCGACCAAACGAAACGCGACCTTTCGCAAGCGAAGAAGGACGCCGACGCCGAGGCAACCAACGCCGAGCAGGCGCTTTCCGCCGCCCAGCAGGCGCGCCAAGAAGCCCAGCGCAAGGCGCAAGAGGAAGCGGCCCGCCAGGCCGAAGAGGCCGCAAAGGCCGCCGAAGCCGAGGCTGCGAAGGCCGAAGCCGCCAAGGAGGCCGACAAGCAGGAGCAGGCAGATTCCGCCAGCGCTCCGGCTGCCGCCGAGGCAGCGAGCGGCTCTTCCGCGGGCACCGTTGAGGCGCCCAGCGATGACGGCGCCGACTGGGCAAGCGAACGCGACGTGTTCGTAGCGCAGTGGGCCGGCCGCATCGATGCGTACCTTGCCGGTTCGCCCATGGCAGGCACCGGCAAGGTGTTCGCCGAGGCCGCTTGGGACTACGGCGTGGACCCGCGCTGGTCGCCCGCCATCTCCAACACCGAAAGCTCCAAGGGCCTGTACTGCTCCGGCAGCTGCAACGCCTGGGGCTGGGGCGGCTGCAGCTGGGGAAGCTGGGAGGAGGCCATCCGCGATCACGTGGCCGGCCTTGCCCGCGGCTACGGCTACACCATCTCGGTGGATGCCGCCAAGAGATACTGCCCGCCGAACTGGGAGCACTGGTACAACGCAACGCTTGCGCAGATGAATATGATCTAAACGGAAACCCGGCCACGCGCCGGGTTTCTTGCTAGCTGGGGTGCATCGGCCCCGCTGCCGCGCGCTGGCTTTTCCTTATTGGGTGCTGGGTTCTTCGCCATGGCACACCGCCCCGCCGCCATCGAGTCCCCGAGTCCTTCGCCGCTGAAGCTGCCGAGCGTTCGCCATCACGTATACCGGAACTTTCGTGCCGCAGCTTTCATCATCTGCCGCCAGGCAACGCCAAGCCGGCCCGATCGCCCCTAGCGCTTCCCTTTCGCCGGCAGGACGAACATGCCCAGCACGAACGCCAGCACGGGGACGCCGCATTGCAGCCAGAAGCTGAAGTCGAAGCCGCCGAGGTCGACGCCCAGCGCGTTTTGCGAGGTCAGCGCCATAGCGGCGATGAATACCGACGCCGAAAGGCTGCCGATGAGCTGTCGCGCGGACGTGATGATGGCCGAAGCCTGCGCCAGCTCGTCGGGATCGAGCGTGGTGCACGCCCACGCCGTCAGCGGCATCATCAAACACGCGATGCCCGTCGCGCGGATGCCGTAGAGCACCGTGACCACCCATTCGGGGACGCTTGCGGGAATTAGAGCGAACGCTACCGTGCCCGCAAGCACCGTGATGCAGCCCGCCGCGATAAGCGGACGCGGGCCGCGGCGATCGAGCAAACGGCCGGTGATGGGGTTCATCACACCCATCATGATGGCGCCGGGCAGAAGCGTCAGACCCGACACCGTTGCGGAAAGCCCTTGGATATCCTGCACGAACAACGGCACCATGATCGACGGCGCCATGAACATCATGTGCGCGCATATGACGATGAGCGTGGAGATGGCGAACGTCTTGTCGCGGAAGCATTGCAGCCGCAAAAACGGCTCGGGAACGCGCAGCTGACGACGCGCGAACACGACGAGCCCCGCCACGCCCGCCAGCAACGGGACGACGAAGCCCGCGCCCACGGACCCGCCCGATTCCAACATGGTGGCCGCAATCATCACCAGCACGAAGCCGCCGGAGTACAGAAGCGCCGACATCAGGTCGAAATGCCCTGGGTGGTCGGGGCGGCGCACCACGTCATCGAGTAGCAGCACCGTCAGAGCCATCACCGCAAGCGCGATGGCGCCGAGCATCCAGAACATGGAGCGCCAGCCCCACGCGTCGATGAGGAAGCCGCTGATGGTCGGGCCGATAGCGGGCGCGAACCCGATGATCATGCCCACGATGGCCGTAGCCTGGCCGTACTGGCTTTTCGGATAGATGTTCAGCGCCACCAGCTGCACGAGCGGCAGGCAGATGCCGGCGCCGCCGGCCTGCAGCAGGCGCGCCGCCAGCAGGCACGGGTAGTTCGGCGCGAAGATGGCCGCAGCGCAACCGATGGCGAACGACGCCATGGACGCGAAAAACAGCTTCTTGGAATCGAACCGGTTCATCAGATAGCCCGTCATAGCGCTGATCAGGCCCAATACGAAGATGTATGCCGTGGTGAGCAGCTGGCCGGAGCTTGCGCTGATGGCGTATTCGTGCATGACCGCCGGCAGCGCGGCGATCATCATGCTTTGGGAGATGCACGCCGCCGTGGTGCCCGACACCATGATGCCCAGCACCAAGCGGCGCTGTCGCGGAGGCAAGCCGTCGCGCTCGGGTTCGGAATCAGGTTCGGGACCGACTACAGCGGTCGGCGCAGACGCTTTCACGCGAGATGCGTTCGCCGCGTCTTCGAGGTTGGTTTCGTTCGTATTCATACCGCGATGGTAGCAGTTGCAGGCCATCCGCAACCATCCGCGCACGAAACCCGCACGGAAGCGCTCCTCTACCGCAGCTTGTCGCGGCGTTGTTTCCTGAACAGGGGACGGAGGTGTGTTCGGTGGGCGCTGCCGCTTGCATGAACAGGGGACGGAGGTGTGTTCAGACGGAGGCCTGCATTTCTCTAAGTTATTTCCTGAACACACCTCCGTCCCCTGTTCATGTTCACCCCTCCCCTGTTCGCCATCCCGCTCACAAGCAATCGCAATGCAGCAGCCCGTCACACCCGACACACCGCTATTCGAGGGTACGTCCTTCAGCGTGCTCGTATGTTCCGATGTCAAATGCCTTCGATTTTCTCGATGCCTTACGCCCACAGGCTGTCTTTGGAACCCAATCTGCGGTTACCCCTGACTTGATTTGCGAACAGCTGATGCCCGTAGACAGAAAGCAGCCACAATCGATAATGCAACGCTACGTAAGAGAGGCTTTTGCCCAGATGAAAACAACAAATTCGCGACACTTCCCTCCCCCAAACGAGTCACGGAACAGCACGCTGCTATAGTCTGGCGACCAAAGAAGGCAAGGCAGCTTGCAGGCGAACAGGGGGACGGAGGTGTGTTCAGGAAGCAGCTTTGGGAAATGCAGGTCCTCTCTCTGAACACACCTCCGT
>CAKUJT010000058.1 GCA_934661765.1 uncultured Senegalimassilia sp. | reverse complement strand
CAGCTGTAACGGTGCGGGCTTCGTCAGGGGAAACCGCAAAGCCCGCTCATGTAAAGGGGGTGCCGCCATGGCGGTCAATCGTTTCGTGCTCAACAACATCTCGTATCACGGCGCCGGCGCGATCGGGGAGATTCCCGGCGAGATCACGCGCCGCGGCTTCGCGAAGGCGTTCGTGTGCTCCGACCCTGACCTGGTGAGATTCGGCGTCACGGGCAAGGTGACGGCCAAGCTCGACGAGGCCGGCATCCTGTGGGAGCTTTACGACCAGATCAAGCCCAACCCCACCATCAAGAACGTGCAGGACGGCGTGGCTGCGTTCAAGGCTTCCGGCGCCGACATGATCGTGGCCGTGGGCGGCGGCTCGGCCATGGACACCGCCAAGGGCATCGGCATCATCGCGGAGAACCCCGAGTTCGCCGACGTGGTCTCGCTTGAGGGCGTGGCGCCCACGAAGAACCACGCCACGTTCACCATCGCCGTCCCCACCACGGCGGGCACGGCGGCCGAGGTCACCATCAACTACGTCATCACCGATCCGGAGAAGGTCCGCAAGTTCGTGTGCGTCGACGTCAACGATATCCCCGACGTGGCGGTGGTCGACCCCGACATGATGGCCAGCATGCCGGCGGGCCTGACCGCGGCGACGGGTATGGACGCGCTCACGCACGCCATCGAGGGCTACACCACGAAGGGCGCTTGGGAGCTGTCCGATATGTTCCATCTGAAGGCTATCGAGCTGATCTCGAAGAATCTGCGCGCGGCGTACGCCGAGGCGAAGTCGGGCGAGCCGGGCGCCGGCCGCGAGGGCATGGCGCTTGGCCAGTACGTTGCCGGCATGGGCTTTTCCAACGTCGGCCTGGGCATCGACCACGCCATGGCGCACACGCTTTCGGCGCATTACGATACCCCTCACGGCGTGGCGTGCGCTATGCTGCTGCCGGTGGCCATGGAGTTCAATAAGCCGGTGTGCGCTGAGCGCCTTGTCGACGTGGCGCGTGCCATGGGCGTCGACGTTGCGGGTATGAGCACGGAAGAGGCCGCCGATGCGGCCATCGCCGCCGTGCGCCAGCTGTCCGTCGACGTGGAGATCCCGCATACCTGCAACGGTCTGGTGGCGGAAGACCTCGAGCAGCTGGCAACCGATGCCATGGCTGACGCCTGCTTCCCGGGCAACCCCCGCGAAGCCGACCACGCCCAGGTGGTCGACCTGTTCCGCAAGGTCATGGCGTAAGGTTGTTGGCGCTGACCCCGAGTCTTGGTGTTGGTGCAAGACCAGAACGGCCGCGGTAAAGGCATAACCTACTAGGGGTCGGCCCTGGAAGAACTCCGGGGCCGACCCCTTCTCGTTTGTTAACGATTCTCTTGTGGCATATATGCATCCCCGGCGACCTTGGGCGAGTCAAAGCCGGGTCTTGGCTTAGGCTTCGAAAGGGTTGCCTTCGCCTTCGGGCTTTTGCTGGGCGGCTTGCGCTGCGAGGACGTCCGGGAGGATCGAGGAGGAACCCTCGAAGCCTGACGGAAGCAGGATGGTCGAGGCCTTGCCGGATTCGGCGAACGATCCCATCATCTCCACCCACTGGGTGTACGTGAACAGGTCGTTCGCTTCCTTGGCCGACACGCCCGAGGACTTGATCACGTCAAGCGATGCGGCGATGCCGTCGGCGATGGCCTTGCGCTGGTTCGCGATGCCGATGCCCGTCTGCTCCATGGCCTCGGCCTGGGCGCGCGCCGCTACGACGGTCTTGGTGCGCTCGGCCTCGGCAAGGGCCTTCGCCGCCTCCTGGTCGCGCTGCGCGGAGTTGATTGCGTTCATCGAACGCTCGACGTCCTTCGGCAGCTCGATGTCGGTGATGAGCGTGGTGATGATGTCGTAGCCGTAGCCCGCCATGAGCTCCGTCACGGAATCCTTCACGTTTTGCGCGATGAGGTCTTTGTTGTCGAACACCTCGTCAAGCGTGTAACCGGGGATGGCCGAGCGCAGCGCGTCGGCGATGTAGCTTTCCATCTGGTCGATGGGGTTGCTCAGGATGTAGTAGCTGCGGTAAACGCCCGACTGCTCGACGGTCTGGGCGGGCATCTGGTCGACGCGGAACTGAACCGAGACCGCCGTGCCGATGGTCACGTTGTCCTTGGTCTTGCCGTTGAGCGAGTAGCGCGCCTCCTGGGTACGCAGGTTGACCTCGGCGGCGCGGCGCTCGATGATCGGGATCAGGAAGTGAAGGCCTGGCTGCACGATGCGGTTGAACTTGCCGAGACGCTCGATGATGGACGCCTCCTGCTGCCGCACGACGAACAGCATCGGCGAGCCGGCGACCGCGGACCCGACGGCCGCGATGACGAACAGGATAAGCAGGGTAAGAATGATCATGGGGCTTCCTTTCTGCTGGGATGAGCTGATTCTACCGGATAGGGGCAGCCGGTAACGTAAAGTCTCGCGCACGTCTCGAAGGCGAATGCGCGAGGCGGGGTCTGTTTAAAGGCTGATTCCTTCGCGTTCGGCAAAGTCGCGAACCTGAGCCTTCTCCTTCTTCGTAAGTTGTTCGTACAGGGATTTGAGCACGGAAGTGTTCAGGTATGGCTGCAGATTGGCGACGGCACGAGCGTCTTTTTGCGCTTTTGCGCCGCGTTGTGAGTTGATGACCATCTTATGCAGCGCGTAGGCCTCAGGCACGGGAACAATCACCTCGTGGCCAAGGCATTGTGCTACAACAGGATGCTTGGATAGTATATCGAGGTGCCTTAGGGCCTGGGCGGTTACTCCGAGATTCGTCTTGAGCGATGCTTCAAGCCCTGCACCCTTTTTGCCGATGAGGAATTCGACTTCAAGGCCCGTTGTGTCGATGATTCTGGTGGTGCTATCTATCCGGTCGGCTTCAACGTAGAAGCCTTTTTCCTTTGCTGCGGCTGCAAGGCCGGCGGAAGGTGTTGGCTTGCGAAGATTCCTTACAAGAAAGTCCACGTCCATTGTCTTTATACTCGGCGCGAAGTCTCCGAGAAGGCGGGCTTCTCGATAAGCGAATTCTGCCCAAGATCCAATGAGCATGACATAGGGCATGCATCCCGATTCCTCAACGAGGTTAAGCACTTTGGCGAAGGCTATTTGTTGGCTATTCAACATTCGGCACTCTTCCTAACGCTTTCTCGATTTGCTTCTGAGAGCGTTGCTGCTCCTTGAGCGCAGCAACAAGCTCATGCCGTCGGTTGATCTTTGTGCGAATCTCTTCAACCTCATCAGCGCGTAAGTAGTCGGAACGGACCTTATCGCCTTCGCGGTAATTGAGGTAATAGTATTCGTGATTATTGATTTTGCGGGTTCTGATGCTGCCTTTTGGCAGAGAATTCAGCTCGCGTTCCATGTGGTGGCATAGTCGAACGGACCTGGTGTACTCTTCCTCTAAGACTTCTTCTAGGATTGACAACGCATATGCCTCTTTCGTTTCGTAAATTACCCTACAATTAACGAATATATTTGAAATTGTAGGGTAATAATATCTGAATGGCAACTGGGCACCGAGGGGATGCGACAGCGGTTTTGATGCCGCATCGATACAGCCCGGCTCGGGTAGATTACGCAAATGCGCCATCCCCTGAAAAGGGCAAGACAATCAGCGCGGCCATCACGACGAAGGGTATGGCCCGGCTCGGGCATGTGGCCCGACAGAGGCACGGCTCGGCCCAGGCGGACCGTGCGCATACCTTATCCTGCCTGGTCGACCTGCTTTTGTACGAGTGCTGTGAGCTCCTTTTTGCTGTGCACGTCCAGCTTGGCGTAGATGCTGCGGGTGTGGGCTCGGATGGTGTAGATCGACACCACCTCGCGGTCGGCGATTTCCTGGGCTGTTCGGCCGCGCGCCAGGCCCAGGAACACCTCGGTCTCGCGAGCGGACAGGCCCGCGGCGCGTGCGACTTCCTCGCAGGCAAGCTTCCATCGGCCTGGTTGCCTAGCTGCGCCGATGCCCGAAGCATCGTCTGCCGAGTCCGCGCTGCCCTCATCCACGGGCAGCAGCATGCCGTTGATCTGCTTCTCGGAGAAGACGAACAGCACGTCGATGAGCACGGCCACGCCGATCAGGGCGATGATGGCCTTCATCGTGTTTTCCGAGATGTGCGATGCCTGATATGCCATGGCCAAAAGACTTGCCACGAGCGTGCCGCCCGACAGGGCTGCGTTGCCGAACGCCACGATGCGCAGCGCGCCGCCGCGCCACTGATATACCAGGTAATACAGCATGGCCCACACCACCATGTTGTAACACGTGCACACTACCCAGGCGCCCGACGCCACAGCGGGCGTGTTCAAGGAGAACATGGCGATGCACACGATGAGCACCGTGAGTGCACAGGCGGCAACGGAGTACATCTTGGCGAACCCGTCGCGGCGGGATTTCGCGAGCAGCACGGCGGCCATGATAGCGATCATAAGGGGAATCTCGATAAGCTGGGAAACTACGTTTGCGCCGATAGCGTACAGAGGCGACACGCTGATCAGCACATATGCGCGTATCAGCTCAAGCGCCGTGGAACACAGACCGATGGAGGCGAGCAGCACCCCGAACCTGCGCGTTAGTTTCACCGGGGTGTCGAGCACCTGTTTCTCGCCACGCAAGTCCTTGCGGCGTATGCAGAACAGCGCGGCGCCGATCACGGGCAGCGCGATGAACGCCGCGACGGCGATCGGTTGCGGGCAGCCGTTCAACACGAAGTAAATCGCGATGGAGAACAGCGTGCACTCGGCCAGCCGATAGAGCGCGCGGTGGGGCGGCAGCGTGCCGAACAGGGCGGCGGCACGTACGAACAGCATGGTGGTCCCGACGCCTGCGAGCACGCAGCCGGAGTTGAACAGCACGGTGAGCGCGGAGTGGGGGACGGCAGCGCCCAGCACCTCGCTACGCGCGTTGCAGATGAGGAGCGTTCCCACGGCGGCCACAAGGCCGCCAACGAATGTGGCCCGGTTCTTCGCGACCCATTTGGAGAAGCGGTCGGCGAATAGCGCGACAAGCGACAGCGTGATGAAGCATGCCAGTAGATGTACGAGCATGAGGTTCTCGGTGATGTTGCTGTTGTCGGTCTCGTGCAGCCAAAACGATCCGGAGAACGCGATGGTGTTCCAGGCGATCCAACAGCCCAGGCCCAGATACGTCAGGCTGGGCGCCTGCCGGTCGATGGATGCGAGCGCCGTCGAGAATCGCTCGGAAGCGCTCGCGGTCGTCTTCCCTTGCGCGCGCTGGCTCTGCGTCATGTCGTCCTGTTCGCGAATTGCCATATCCCCCCGATTCCCGATTGGCTTTCGTGTTGTTGACCGGAAGAAGGTGTGACGCCACTGGGCGAACGGGGGCGGAGGAGTGTTCACGTGCTAGGCCCTTGGGAACCTGAGATTCCGCCGTGAACACACCTCCGTCCCCTGTTCACGTGTCCCCTTCTTCGCCTAGCCATTCTAAACCCCTACGTCCATATTCGACTAGTTAACTAGTGACCATACAGCGGTGTCAACATCGTTAACTAGTGACGTAGCTGGGGTTTTGCGGAAAACGTAAGGTGGTGACCGTTCCGAGACGAGGGGGTCATCATGAATATCAAGAACAAGCCGCTGCCGAAGTTCGAGGTTCCGTCGAGTTATGAAAAGTACGCCGAAGGCGGCTATCTGATGGATATGCGCGAACCCGAGGCAGATAGCTTCGGCGATCGCAAGCCTACCATCGCCTCGGGAGCGGGCGCCGCAACCGTCGATCCCGTCGCAATCGCGCAAGGTGCACCCGCAGCTGAATACGAGCTCCCCGACGAGCCCACGTTCGCCGATCGCGTGAACGCGGTGGTCATGTGCGTCGGCTCGCAGAACGCGTTGCGCGAAGCGCTGTACAAGACGCTGGCGTTCTGCCAACAGCCCCATGAGTTCACCGAGGTAGAAGACTTCATTGCTCAGACCGACGAGTTCGTCTACAGCCACATCATGCAGACGCCGTTCGCCATGATCCAGATGCTCATCGATGCCGGCGGCCTTGTGCGAACGCCGCTCGATAGCGAAGGCAGCCCCATCGCCGAGGAGCAGCTGGCGAACCTTTCCGAAGACGAGGCCGACGACCTGATCGCCACCTACCGCATCCAAGCCACCGACGCCGGCGCCGAAACCGTGCGCCTGCTGGCGCCCGAGCGCCGCATCGAGGCGCAGCTTTCCCTGCGCCCGCATCGCCGCGATACCTATTTCGCCGTGCTCGATTTCTGCACGCAACCGCGCAAATTCCCGGAAATCGAGGCGCTCTTCAAGACCACTTCCGGCTTGTCGCAAGACATCGTTGCCGATCATCACAAGCTTTCGCCCGACTTCTATGTCGACAAGCTCGACAAAGCCGGCGCGCTCGTGTGGCGCGGCGCCTGGGTCGCAACCGACGCAGGCAAGCGCATGCTGCAAGCCCACAAGCGCGAGCAAGCAACCGTGTAACCGCGTCTGCCGGCGAAGCAGCTGGTTGCGGGCGCGCTGGGAACTCCCGCCAGCCCGCCAACCGGCTCGCGGCCCCCACGTGAACAGGGGACGGAGGTGTGTTCACGTAGATGCGTCGCACTCCCAAACGGCCATTGTGAACACACCTCCGTCCCCTGTTCACGCACCCCACCCAAAAGCAATATGGCAGCAGGCGATACCCGCTGCCTATCGCAATAGACGAGTAAGCAAGGATCAAAAGGAGGAGGAAGCTTTGTCTACGACTATGACACGTCGCTCGTTCGTGAAGACGGCAGCGGTCACCGGCGCGGTCGGCGCGCTGGGGCTGGGCGCCGCCCACAACATGGCGCCGAGCGACAAGGCATGGGCCGACAACGACGTGCACGAGGTTCGCACGTCCTGCCGCGCCTGCATCGCGAACTGCGGCATCATCGCCACGGTGAGCAACGGCCGCGTCATCAAGCTGAGGGGCGATTCCATCGACCCGATGTCGAAGGGACGCATGTGCCCGAAAGGCCTGTCGGGCATCCAGGCGCTGTACCACCCCAACCGCAACAAGTACCCCATGAAGCGCGTGGGCGCCAAGCCCGGTAACCAGTGGGAGCGGATCAGCTGGGACGAGGCGGCGAAAACCGTTGCCCAGCACATGATCGACATGCGCGACAAGACCGGCAAGCACGGCCTTCTGTGCACCACGGGTGGCGGCGGCAACCCGCAGTTCTTCAGCCCGCCGCGTTTCCGCAACTTCTGGGGCGCGGGCAACGTGTTCGAGCCCGGCTGCGCGCAGTGCTACCTGCCGCGTAACTTCACCATGCCGCTGGTCAACGGCATCGGCGACACCTCGATCGCCGACTCCGGCTGCTCGGAGCTGTACAAGCCGGCCAAGTACGGCGGGCTGACGGAAGTCTACGTCATCTGGGGCACCGGCCCTGCTTGGCATTCGCCTTCCACCTCCGGCCGCTGCGTGGCGGAGCTGCGCGAGAACGGCTGCAAGACCGTCGTCGTCGATCCGCGCTTCACCGCCGACGCCAGCAAGGCCGACGTGTGGCTGCCCATCAAGCCCGGCACCGACATGGCCATGATGCTCGGCTGGATGCACTACATCATCGAGAACAAGCTCTACGAGAAGATCCCCGGTTACGAGACCTTCTGCGAACAGTGGACGAACCTCCCGTTCCTGGTCGACCCGCGCGACAACGTGAGCCTGCCGCCGGTGGCCGAGGACATCACGAAGGACGGCCAGCTGCTGCGCGCGTCGGCTGTGTTCGACGACGTCGACGCCACCAACGAGGGCTACGTGTACTTCGACACTGAGAAGGGCGAGGTCACGAAGGCGTTCGCCCTGGGCCCGGACAACGACGGCACATACCATCCGCAAATGTTCGGCACTGTGGACGTGAAGCTCAAGGACGGTTCCACCATCACGTGCAAGACCGCGTTCGAGGCCTACAAGGACCGCTGCGCCGACTTCGACCTGGACACCGTGGCCGAGATCACCGGCTGCAAGAAGGAGAAGATCATCGAGGCCATCGAGCTGTACTGCTCGAGCGCGCACGGCGGCATCTCCCTGGGCGTGGCCACCGACATGTACCCGGGTTCGGCGCAGGCCGCCATCGGCGCCGCGGCGCTCGATTGCATGACCGCGCACCTGTGGCATAGCGGCTGCCCGGCCAACAAGGTGGGCGGCCAGGGCTCGAAGGGCCTGACCAGCTGCGAGTCTACCATCTTCCCCTCCGGATTCATCGGGGACACGAAGTACGAGTTCCAGACCAACGACGCCATCCTCGAGCGCCTCGGCTACTGCGAGCACAAGGGCCTGGGCGGCTGGATGCACTCCCACATCCCCACGGTGCTCTCCGCCGTGCTCACCGGCGAGCCGTACCAGCCGAAGGTGTGGATCGAGCGCTCCGGCAACAAGATGGCCGCGCTGGGCAACTCCAGCTCGTGGGTCGACGCGTTCCCGAAGTTCGACCTGATCGTGCACGGCTACATGTACCCGACCAGCTTCACCACCGAAGCCGCCGACATCGTGTTCCCCGTGTGCGAGTGGCTGGAGAACGCGTTCGCGCAGAACCGCCTGAACGTCAACCTCATGCGCAAGCCGGTGACGAACCTGTTCGAGGCTGCCGACGAGATCATGATGTGGGGCAAGATCGCCGAGGCCATGTCCGACCCCAGCTCGGAGCTCTACGACGCCAACATGGAGGCGTGCATGGACGACGAGAAGATCGGCAGCCCCATGGTGCCCGCGTACTGGAAGACCATCAACGAGTACTGGGATTGGGTCGCACAGCAGGGCGGTGACAAGTCCGTCACCACCATGGAGCAGGCGATGGACGTTTTCCCCGAGAAGTGGGCCGAAGACGACGAGTACTGGGGCGGCACCACGTACGACGGATACTGCCAGGTCAACGCCGGTGCCGGCGTTGCAGGCAAGGTCGATCCGAGTATGGAAAGCTCCGGCGCCGACGACGGCAAGGTCACCTATACCGGCTTCTCCACGGCAGCCCGCGACATCAAGGACAACCCGAAGAAGTGCGGTCCGTACGCCGACACCATGCTCTACCTGGGCCGTCACGGCAACGAGAAGTTCGACATGCCCGCCGCGGTGGTGGACTACAACCCCATGCCGTACTACTTCACGCCCGAGGACCAGAGCGAATACGGCGACGAGTACCCGCTGCGCCTGACCGAGGGCCGCATCCCGTACTTCCATCACGGCACGCTGCGCAACAACCCCTACCTGCGCGAGCTGTACCCGGCGCCCGAGCTGTGGATCTCTCCGGAGAACGCGGCCAAGTACGACATCGTCGACGGCGACTGGGTGAACATCAAGTCCCCGCGCACCGACGGCAAGGACGTGTTCCGCGACATCACCACGGGCCTGTCCACCGACACCGTCATGGCCGGCGGCAAGGACGCGAAGTTCGGCCCGAGCGAGTTCGCCCCCGGCGAGGAGCTCACCGCCAACGGCCAGAGCGTCGTCAAGGACGGCATCTTCGCCGTGGCGCGCGTGACGAAGGGCATCGCGGAGGGCACCGTGTACATGGAGCGCTTCTGGAACCCCGAGTTCTTGGAGGACGGCTCCGACGGCCGCAAGTCCTGGACCACGGAGAACATGAACGTGCTGACGAAGAACACGGGCTACTTCAACCCCGAGTTCGGCACCTACACCCTGCGCGGCATCCACGTCAAGGTTGCCAAGGCGCAGCGCCCGGAGGGCATCTGGTACGAGCCGACCGACTTCGAGCCCTGGATGCCTGAGCCCACGGAAAACACGGGAGGAGCGTTTTACACCAAATGAGCCGCAATTGCTTAGTTGTTGACCTGGATAAATGCATCGGCTGCCACGCGTGCGAGGTGGCCTGCAAGAACGAGAACGGCATCGCCTTGGGCGAGTACTGGAACCGCGTGCTGCAGATCGGCCCGCACGGGACCTTCCCCGACCTGGAGCAGTATTGGCTGCCCGTGCAGTGCCAGCAGTGCGAGGACGCGCCCTGCGTGCACGTGTGCCCGACCGGCGCGAGCTATCGCGATGCCGACGGCAAGGTGCTGGTGGACAAGGAGAAGTGCATCGGCTGCAAGTACTGCATGATGGCCTGCCCCTATGGCGTTCGTTCGTGGAACACCAAGGAGAAGGCGGTCGAGAAGTGCACGCTGTGCGGCCAGCTGACCAGCGCCGGCCAGGAGCCCGCATGCGTGGCCGCGTGCTGCGCGAACGCCCGCTTCTACGGCGACCTGGACGATCCGAGTTCTGATGTGTCGAAGGCCGTGGCGGCCGCCGATCCGGCAAGCCTGCACACCCTGCACGATGCCGGCAACAAGCCGCTGACGCGCTACATCCTGTCCGACAAGATCGCCACGTGGCACGACGTGGACGCCATCAAGCCGGCGTCCGACGCGCAGGACGCCGCGTGGTTCGCGAAGGAGGCGTAAGGCATGGAGATCCAATGGTCCCTGGTTTTGTTCACGGCCCTGACCGGCATGGGCGGCTGCATGTTCGCCTGCGTCGCCGCCGATGAGTTCCTCGGCCGTGCGAAGGCCGCGGCGTTCCCCGCGGCGTTGGCGGCGCTGGTGATCGCCGTCGTCGGCGGTCTGGCTTCCGTGACGCATTTGTCGCACCCCGACCGCATCATGGGCGCTCTGAGCCACCCGACGTCGGGCATCTTCACCGAGGCGCTGCTGGTGGGCTGCCTGTGCGTATGCGTGGCGGTGTACCTGGTGCTGGTCAAGCGCGAGGCCGGCGCGGGCGCCCGCAAGGCCGTCGCCGTGATCGGCGCGGTGTTCGGCCTGTTGCTGAGCTTCATGGCGGGCGAGTCCTACCTGATGGAGGCGCGCCCGAACTGGTGCAGCCAGCTGCTGCCGCTGGGCTACCTGCTGACCGCGGTGCCCGAGGGCATCGCCGCCTACTTGGTGGTCGTGGCGGCGAAGGCCAAGGGCGCCGATGTTGCGCCGTACGGCCGCGCGCTGCTGGTCGGCGGTGTGCTGGCCGCGGTGGGCGCTGCCGCCTACGTGCTGTGGGCGGGTCCCGCCGACGGCGCGCAGTGGGCGCTGCTGGTCGTGGCCGTGCTGGGCGCCGGCGTGGTGCCGGCCGCGTGCGGCGCGCTGCTCGGCAAGAAGCCCGAGAGCCTGATGGCGATGGCCGGCGGCTCGCTGGCCTGCGCATTCGTGGGCGCGGTGTCCTATCGCTGCATCATGTGGCTGATCACGGTCCCGATCGCGAACCTGTTCCTGAACGTGCTCTAGGTGCAAGGCCGGGGGAGGGGATTCCCTTCCCCGGCCGGTTTGCCCGGCGGCGCACGCCGCCGGGCGGGGTGCCGGCGGGCCTCGCGCCGCCGGCATGCCGAAGGGCGGGGCGCCCCCGGCGGCCGATCCACGTTGGCGCGCGGGCGCGAGGCGGAAAGTCGATACGTCTGCGCTTAAACCGGGGAGCCCCAAGTAGCTCATTTGCGAGCAGCCGCTTGACCAGGGTAAACGACTTCTCGGCTAAGTCAGCAACTTGGAAGGTCGGAAAGCAAACGCAGACGTATCGGCTTTCCTTCGCGGGAAGGGGGTCGCGCATGACGTGCAAGCTCCCCGAATTCTGATCTCGCCCCGCAAACCGCGCTTTTGCCGTTCGCCCGACATCTCCCCGCGATGTATTCGCGGTTCGTATTCGCTCTCCCTACCTCCCTCCCTTCCCCCGGCGAATGCGAACCGCGAGCGCATCGAGCATGGCGCGAACGCGGCGGGTTTCGGCGATGCCGGCAGCGTTTGCCGCGGGGCTTGACCTTTCGCCTTGGGCGATACCGGGATATCCCCGGCATCGTTGGGGCGCTCGTGGTGGAGTTGAGCTGTTCGCGGCAGCGCCGCCGCACCTCCCGCATCGTCGGGACACCTTGGCAGCATCGGGGCATCCCCGATGCCTCGGACGTGGCAACAGGTCGCGTCCGCGATGCAGCTAACGAAAATCGATACTCGGCCCCTGTGCCCGGCTTGTCCGGCCGCGCAGGGGAACAATGGAAGCGAGCGCCCGAAGAAACGGGCGCTTCGGCAGAAAGGGGCGATCATGGCCGACGACATCGCGGCGAAGACGCAGCAACTAGAAGAGCGCGATCAGCTGATTTCCCAGCTCATCGAGGTGAACGCCGGGCGTGCGGTGTACTACCGCATGCTGGGCGAGCTGTTCTTCCGTGAGCTGACGCAGGAGCAGGTCGAGCATCTGGCGGGCATGGATTTCGCCGGAATGGACGGCGATGACGACCTCATCGCCGAGGGCTACGACGACATGCGTCGCTACCTTCGCCATGTGAATTCCGGCACGCGTCAGGCGCTGGCCTGCGATTATGCGCACACGTTCCTGGCGGCGGGGAATTACGAGACGTTCGCCGCCACGCCGTTTGAAAGCGTGTTCACCAGCCAGTTGGGGCTCATGATGCAGGAGGCGCGCGACGAGGTTTACAAGATGTATTGCGAACAGGGCATTCAGCCTCAGGCCGAATTACATGTGCCTGAGGATCATGTGTCGTTCGAGTTCGAGTTCCTGGCGACGGTCATCGAGCGCACGAACGCTGCACTCTTGGCCGGCGATTTTGCGCGCGCTCAGGCGCTTGCCGAAACGGTCTCCGATTTTCACCGGTTGCATCAGCTCGACTGGATCGACGACTTGTGCGATGCCGTGCTCGACGTGGCCGAGACCCGTTTCTATCGCGGGGTTGCGAAGGTGACGCGCGGGTTCGTGCACATGGAGACCGAGGTTATTGCCGACGAGCTCGAGGCCCTGCAAGACCTGGCGGGCAAGCAGGCTGCATAGCGCGTTTCGCCTGATGGTCGGCGAAAAGTGGTCGATGTGGATGCGCTTGCGCGGTCTGGCTGCAAGCGCTTCGCCCTGTCGGCGCCCGCAAGTGCGGGTGGGCTGCTGTCGTCAAGTTCGCTGCGGGAATCGGGGAGCGTGAACAGGGGACGGTGAACAGGGGACGGAGGTGTGTTCGCGCGTTTGCTTCCGAAGGGTCCGGCGCATCGCCGTGAACACACCTCCGTCCCCTGTTCACGTCGGGGTGCGGAAAGAGGCCGAGGGGGTGCGGCCGTAAGACGAGAAAGGATAGGTTTATGGGCGATCAGCCGAGCATCACGCGTCGCGGGGTGCTGGTCGGCGCCGGGGCTGTGGCCAGCATGTTTGCGGTCGGCGGCGTGGCGTACGCGCTTGAAGGCGAGGATCGGGGGCTTTTGCGCCCTCCCGGCGCGCAGGACGAGGCGCATTTCCGCGCCACCTGCTTGAAGTGCAACCGTTGCGAAACGGCCTGCCCGCAGCGTTGCCTGCGCACGGGCGTGCTCGAAGACGGCGTGCTCAACTGGCGGACGCCCATCATGGATTTCCATCGCGGCGTATGCGACTTTTGCGGGATTTGCGAGGACGTGTGCCCGGCGGGCTCGATTGCGGGCGCGCACGACCCTGCGCAGGTCATTGGCATCGCGGTCGTGGACCGCGAGCGCTGCATCGCATGGTCCCAAGGCGGCTGCCAGGTTTGCGTCGACGTGTGCCCGTATGGGGCCATCGCGCTCGACGACGCGAATCGACCCGTCGTCGACCAGGCGAAATGCAACGGATGCGGCGCGTGCGAGAACGCATGCCCGTCGAACAGCTACCTCGCGTTCGCCGGCGGCACCGATCGCGGCATCAACGTGCGCTCAGCAGGGAAGGAGGCCTAGACGATGAGCAGGGAAAACAACGACGGCGTTTTGCCGGAGCGCGAGCAGGCGCGGGCGAGCGTCGCTTCGCCCTCTGGTGCGGCGGTTTCGTCTTCCGATGTTTCCGATGCTGCGTGTGTAAATCATGGGAAGCCGGCTTCTAAGGGCGCGCCTAAAAAATCCCGCTTCCGCACGGCACGTGGCTGGGTCGCGTTTGCGTGTGTGGCGTTCGTGCTGGCGGGCATGGCGTTTCACGTGGGCGTCGGCACGCCCTCGGCGTTCGGCATCCAGCAGATTTCGGCCATTTGCCCGCTGGGCGCGCTTGAGACCATGGCGGGCGCAAAGGGCGTCATGCTGCACCCGCTGTTGCTGTTCGTGCTGGTTGCGGTGCTGATCGCCCTGGTTGGCAAAGCGTTTTGCGCATGGATGTGCCCCGTCCCGTGGCTGCAGAAGTTCTTCCGCCCGAAAAAGCGTGGCGTTGCGGCGAAGGGCGGGGCAGGGCACGATGTCCCGGCAAAGGGCGGGGCAGGGCTTGATTCCTGGGCGAAGGGCGATGCCGGACGCGAGGCGTCGGAATCGAGCGTCCCTGGGTACGATATCCCGGCTTCTTGCGGCAACCCTGATGCGGGTTCTGCCCAGGCGAAGCCGTTGGCTGTTAGCGCGGCGCAAGCTGTTGAATCTGGGGGCAAGCAGGCTGCTTGCTCGCCGTCCGCATGCGCGGCTTGCGCGGGTGCGGCGGCATGCGCGAAGGTGCTCGCGCCGATTGGCGGCAAGCGTGATGGCGTGCAGCTGGATAGCCGCCACGCGGTGCTGATGGGAACGCTTGCCTCCGCGGCCGTGTTCGGCTTCCCGGTGTTTTGCCTCGTCTGCCCGGTCGGCTTGACGTTCGCGACCATCATCGGGCTTTGGAACCTGGTGCAGTTCAACGAGCCATCTTGGGCGCTCATCATCTTCCCGATCGTCCTCATCGCGGAGGTCACCGTGCTGCGCAAGTGGTGCAGCAAGATCTGCCCGATATCCGCGCTGGTCAGCCTGCTATCAAATCTCAACGTCACGCTGCGACCGCGTGTTAGGACCGACGTGTGCCTGCGCGGCCGCGGCGTGGATTGCCACGCGTGCGTCGATGCGTGCCCCGAGCAGCTCGATCCGCACTCGCGCCGCATCCCCGAGTGCTCGAAATGCGGCAAGTGCGTCGAAGCGTGCCCGGCCAAGGCCATCAGCATCAAATTACTGAAATAGCAAGCTCCCCAGCGGGCCGGTATTCGCTCAGCGATGCCGGCCCGCCGTGCATGTAACGCGTTCGCTTCCGCTGCGTTTCGCGCTTGTTTCGCTTCGGTTGAAGCTTTGCTAACACGCACGTTGTTCGGCCGTCCTCACACCCTCGAACCTACTATGCAAACCGAGCAAACGGATCGATCGACACTTGCAAGGTAGGAAACGAAACGAAGGATGTGATGCCTTATGACCCCACCCGCAGGCACGGCCGTTCTTGGCGGCGGAACGGCGGAGTCGAAAGAGTACTTCGAAAAGCGATCGCTTAAAAAGGGCTCCGTCAACTGGGTGCTGCTGATGAGCCTTGGAATCGCGTACGTGATCAGCGGAGACTTCTCAGGTTGGAACTATGGGATCGGCTACGGCGGCTGGCTGGGAATGCTGATCGCGTTTCTGGTGATGGGTGCGATGTACCTGTTCATGGTGCTCGGCCTGGCCGAAATGTCGTCGGCGATGCCGGCAGCCGGCGCCGGCTACGGCTTCGCCCGCCGCGCCATGGGCAAGGTCGGCGGCGCGCTCACCGGATTCGCCATCCTCAT
>CAKUJT010000057.1 GCA_934661765.1 uncultured Senegalimassilia sp. | reverse complement strand
TCGGCATCGGCCGCATCAAAACGATACGACACCGTCTGCGGCTGCCCCGGCGCATCGGCGCGGTCCTGCTCGACGCGTACGAACACGCACTCCACCTGCGCATATCCCTCCGACAGCACCGCATACGCATAGCACGTTGCCTGCAGCAAGTGCTTCTCATGCAGCTGCTCGGCGGTTTCGGCAGGCGAGCCGCCGGTCTTGTAGTCCACCACCAACGCGCTGCCGGCCGGCTGCTCGCGCGTGCCGGCGGGGGCAACGCACCCCAAAAGGTCGATCTCGCCCTCAAGGTAGGCCGCATCGCAAGGGCCGCCCACGCGGACAAGGAACGGCGCCTCGGGGCTCACGCTTTCGCATGCGCCCATGCGCGACGCTATGTCGCTGGCGAACCACCGCTCAAGCGCCGCATCCAAGCGATCGCGCTGCTCGACGGAAAGCCCGCACGTACGCTCCAGCGCCTGCTGGCGCGCAGCATCCGGGCGCTCAAGAGCGCAACTCGGCTGCCAAGCCAAGGCAGCCAGCTGCGCCAAGCGATGAAACGCCGTTCCCAAGCTCGTAGCAGCATCGGCATCGCGCGCACCCAAGGAAGCGCTGGCGGCATCGTCGGCCGCATCTTCCACGGAGAAGTCGGCAAACCCTTCGTCGTCCTCGGCGATGGAAGAATAGCTGAACATGCCCGCCCGCGCACCCTCGTAAGGCTTGCCCCGCTCGGGCTCGTACGGCCTCACCGCGGGAAGGGCGATCGTGCCCGGCTTGCCGCCGGCAAGGCAACCGCCAGCCGCGGCCTCGCCGATGCCCGGCCCACCGACGCCCGGCCCATCATCGACCGCAAAGCCATCGGCACACGAACCGCCGACCGCAGGCCCATCGGCGCGCACGCCGCCATCGATCCGCGAGGGCAATCCTTCCGTCGTGCCACCCGCAGCGCCAGACGTCCCCAGCAGCTCCTCAACAGCCGCCGGCGTGAGGTGCACGCACTCAACGCGCGCCGGGCGCTGCCCGCCGAAGTCGAACACGCTCACGCCCGGCTCGAACACGCAGCACTCGCCCACCAGCGCCGATTGCACGTCGCCCCAGCAGCTCTTCGACAAGCCGGTGGCGTCGACCTTCGACGACTTGCCGCGCATGGACATCACAAGGGCCTCCTTCGCACGCGTGAGCGCAACGTAGAGCAAGCGTCGCGACTCGGCAGCCTCGCCGCGCCCTTCATGCAGCTTGATGGCCGCACGCCTGTCTGCCGGAAGCTGGCTGCGCGAGACCATAGCGGCGAGCTCTTCATCGTCGAACTCGCAAAACGGCTGATACGACCCGCTTTTCGCAACCAGCGACGAGGTCTTCTCCTTCAAGCGCTCGAGCACATGGCCGCCGTCGAGCGACACGTAGGTGCGCCCTTCGATCGAGCAGCACTCCAACGCCTGCGACCGCGCCGCATCGTCGCGCAGCTCGGCCACCGCCACGATGGGGAACTCAAGGCCCTTGCTGGCGTGGACGGTCATGATGCGCACGAAATCGCCGCCTTCGGCGGAAAGCGCACCCGGCGCCTCCTTGGCAAGCTCCACGCGCAGCGCCAGCTCCTCGGCCACACCCGCGGGCCCCATGCCGCCGGCCGCCTCGATATCGTGCGCCATGCGGATGGCCTTGTACACGTTCCCCGCACGCGCCAGCCCCTCCGGACCGGCCGCCTCAAGGCGCGCAAGCCACCCGGAATCGGCCACGATGCCCTGCATGATGTCGGCGAGCGCCACGTTTCCCACCTGCTCGGACGCGCGGCGCATCAGGCTTGCGCACGCCGCAAGCGCCGGCGAGACCGCGCGACCCGCCGCAACCTTGCGTTCGATATGGCGAAAGCCCTGGTCGAACGCCCGTCTGCGGGGAATGCCGCGCTCCTCGTCCATGCCCGTGGACAGCTCCAGCAAATCATCGGCGGACAGGGCGAACAGCTCGCTCGAGAGCACCTCGAACAGCGCCGTGGTCCACTTCGGGTTCGCGATGGCCTGCGCCAGGCGAACCATAAGCGCGACCTCGGGAGCGCGGTTGAAAATGGAACCGCCGGCCACCACGCACGGCAGCCCCTCGGCCCGCAGCGCCTCGGCATACACGTTCGCGCGGCCCATGCCGCCGAGCAGCACCACCATGTCGCCCGGCCTGTGCCCGGCCGCCGCGAACTCGGAGAACGACTTCGCCACGCGCCGCGCCGCCACGGCCGCCGCATCCGCAGATGCCACGCCGCGCGACGGGGTCACGGTCACCTGCACCTGCACACGAGGCCCATCGGGCAGAAACGGGCGCTTGACCTTGGATTCCTCGCGCCCCGGCGCCAACGACATGAACTCGGCGCCGAATACCTGCGGCTGCTCGAAGATGCGGTCGCACAACGCCAACACGTCCCCGTGGCTGCGGAAGTTGTCGGGCAGCTCGATGATGCCCTCGGGGTTGCAGCGGCGCACGTCCTCCAGATGGCGGCGATACACCGACACGTCCGCGCCGCGGAACCGGTAGATGCTCTGCTGCGCGTCGCCGACGGTGCACATGCGCGAGAAGCCTTCCCCGGCCATGCGCTTGATCATGTCCACCTGCAGCTGATCGGTGTCCTGGAACTCGTCCACCATCACCAACTTGAAACGGTCGGCGTACGCCGCCTGAATGGCGGGATGATCGCGAAACGCACGGGACGCGAAGGCCAGCAGGTCGTTGTTGTCCAGCAACCCCGCCTCGCGCTTGCGACGCGCGAATGCGTCCGCAACCGACTTCGCCACATCGATCAGCGTCGCCAGCTGTTCCTGCACCAGCCCGCAACGCGCCTGCGCAGCGATGGCGCAGTACTGTTCCGCCAGCTCAGCGGCCTGTTCTCCATACGGCGTGTTCTTACCGAAGTTGCGACCGGGAACGGGAAAGCCGTTCATCGCCGAAAGCACGCGCCGGTACGTCAGCCCGTCGGAGCCGCGACCGATCAGCTCGCGCGCGCCCTCCAACGCATCCTGCGTTGCCGCCAGGAACTTGTCGCGCGTGGAGCCGGGCTTGACACCGTCGGCCAGGGCATACGCGGTTTCGGCGACGTCCGCCAGCTGTGCCAGCAGCTTGATCGCACCCGGTGCCTCGGGGGGTGCCACCACCGATGCCATGCCGTCGGGATGCGCCGAGGCGGCTTCCACCAGCTGCCGCACCATCCCCTCGACCGACGCCGTGCGAGGGCCCGCGGGATGCACGTCGAACGACGCGAACAGCGCGTCAAGGCGCTCCGGGGAAACGCCTTCGGCGACCGTTACCAAGTCGTCCCTGCCGCCGAGCACCTCTTCAAGCGATGCATCCAGAAGCGTCTTCACCGTGGCCTCGTCGGCAACTTTGAATGCGGGGTCGAGCCCCAGCTCAAGCGCATGCGCGCGAAGGATGCGCGAGCACATCCCATGGATGGTGGATATCCACGCCTCGTCGGTTTTCAGCGCCTGTTCGGTCATGCCGCCGGCGAGCAGCGCGCCCTTCACGCGTGATTTGATCTCGCCCGCCGCCTTCGACGTGAAGGTGATGGCCAAAACCTGATCGATGTCGGTCAAATACCCGCTTTCCAACGCATGCACGATGCGGCGCGTCAGCGTGAACGTCTTGCCGCTGCCGGCGCCGGCGCTCACCGCCAACGGCTTGTCCAGCGTGTTGACGCACTTTTCCTGGCCGATGGTCAACGCCATGGCTATCCCCTCCTTTCCGAACACGATGAGACCGGGCACCACTTGCACGCCTCGGGCGTTTCGGGGCGCGGACGGATATCGCCTGCCAACATGCGCTCGAGCGCCGCGGCCACCGCCTCCTCCGTCTCGTCCAGCACGTCTGAAAACGGCCTGTCGGCGCACATGCAGTCCTTATGGCGCATGTTCGGCAGATGAGCGTTCTCTATCACGCGCCCGTCGTAAGCGCCCGAGATCATCTTGCGCCGCCCATAGCACACGTACAGCGCACCTACCGGCTCCAAGCCCAGCGTACGGCGAACCACCTGCGCGTAAATGAGCGCCTGCACCTTGCCCAGGCGCCCCTCCTCGCGCACGCCCAGCGCGTACGACCCTGAAATCGAGCCCTTGTAGTCGATGATCGCGCACCGTCCTTCGCCGTCCACATCGATGCGGTCGGCCGTGCCCAGCAGCTTATGACCCGCGTAATCCACCGCGCCGCCGCAAGCCACGTCGTATTCCAAATATTTCGGAACGAAGGTGGGCAGAAGCTCGGCCTCGAAGTCCAGGTAGTCCATCAACTTGCGTTCAAGCTCGGCAAGCTCCCGATGCTCCACCTGCGACGTGGGGATCAGGCGGTTCTCCGACTGGCGAAGATGCGGCTGCAGCGCCTTATGACGCGCAAGCACGTCGGCCATGAGCTCCCGCGCCTGCGGAAGCAGCTGCGGCGTCACCTTCGCCTCGCCCAAGTCCTCGGACATATGCTTATAGAAGCTGTGCAGCGCGTTGTGCGCGAAGTCGCCCATCTCAAGCGGCCCGAACCCCTCGTCCAGGTCATCCAGGCGCAAACGCCGCTGAGCGAACCACTTGTACGGGCACTCCAGATAGCTTTCGATCTGGGAAGGCGAAAGGCACGGCTCGTCGAGCACCTGCCCGCCCTGCAGCACGCGCGGAAGCACCACGAGCGAACGCGCCTCAGGCGACACCGCGCCCGTGAGCGGCGGCTCGATATGCGCCGCCACGGACGCCGGCGCATCGGACAGCGCATCGTTGGCGCATAAGGCCTCTTCGCCGCGCAGCAGCATCCCGTCCTGCAGATGCTCGGGAAGCGAATACGGGTTGTCGATATCCTCGGTGGCCGTGGGGTCGTCCCGATAACCGTCGATGAACTCCTCCAGCACCACGCAAGGGTACGTAGGGTCGGCGGACGAATCGTTGAGGCAACGCTCGAGGATCAGCTGATCGGTCGCAGCGTGCTCGAGCGCGAAGAACACGCGGCGCATGCGCGCAAGCGCCGAATCTGCACGCTTCACGCCTACATGCTCGAGCAGCACCCGGGAGGCGTCCTCGGGATCGGCGGCAGGATAGGCGACGCTTGTCAAGTCAGCCGCCACGAGCACCTTGCACGAGCCGCTGCCCAAAGACGCCGCCGTGTTCTGATCGGTCATCAGCACATCGGGCGCACCAAAGGCGATGCCATCGCAACCGCGCGGCGCCACGATGCGTGAAACGTTGACCTTCAAACGCTGCACCTGGTCGAACGCAGCGTCAGCCCCCAGCCCCGCCAGCTTTGCGGCGCCGGCGGCGCGCTGCAGCGCGCGCAGCGCGGCAAGCTGCTCGGCGCGCCACGCTTCCGAGCGATTCGTCATGCGCCGCACGGCGGCCTCAAGCTCCACCGCAGCCTGGTCGTCCAATTGCAAGGCAATCCGCTCCATTGCCGCAAACGTCGGGTTGTCGCCGCGCAAGCGGGCACACAGGTCTGACCGTCGCGCCGTGCGATCGGCGCGCATATCGGCATCAAGCTTGAACGCCGCCTTCTTCGTCATCCCGGAAAAGGGCGACAACGCCCAATCGGCCAGGTCAGCACGATCCCAACGCTCCACATCGGTCGCGGCGATGTCCCCGTACCCTTCGATATGCGAGACGCCGCCCGCCTGCCCTTCATCAAGGAAGCGGCGAAGCGAGCAGATGGCCCGGCCGAACGCGGTGTCCGCGAAGCGACGCTGCCCGCGCAGGGCAACCACATGGCCCTGGCGAACAAGCGCCGGCGCCACGCGCCCGAACAACGCCGCGGGGTCTTTCGCCGCAACCACCACGGCAGCGGCCTGCGTACCGATCGACTGCCCAACCCGGCAGCCGTCGGCGCCGCCGAACGCGTCCTCACAGTCGGAAGCGCCATCTCCGCCGGCAGCCGGAACAGCCGCCGAAGCCGGCGCCGCCCCCGTATCCGCATCCGCGCCAAGGGAATCGCGCACGATGTCCGCCAGCAACGCCGGCCACGCATACTGCCCCGAAGGGAACGCGAACCGAACCCGCACGCCCTCGGGCGCGCGAACGGGGCCTTGGCTTCCCGAAGCGGCGCGAACCTCCACGTCCATCCACGAACAAGCGGAGAAAAACGCCTCCTGACCAGGGGTAAGCGGACCAGCATCTTCCAATAGCACTCGCAACGGGCGCTGCGGCAGAAGCTCAGGGAGCAGAGCCAGAGCCTGCCCCGGCTCCACCAACCCCAGCTGCTCGATCCGCTCGAGGTATCCCCCGATCAACCGCAGCACCGGCGCCTCCGCGCAGGTCACACCCTCAAGCGCGCCAGCACCCGCCGGCACGCCCCGCTGCGCATCCCGCACCGCCGCATCGAAGGCAGGCAGGCCGACGCCGGCAGCAACGCAAACTGCCGCGACGCGATCGAGCCCGAGCGCCCCCGGTTCTCCGGCACCGGCCGATGCGCCCCCGTCGTCGGCAATGCGGCCTTCCACCGACTCGCATCGTCCGTTACCATCACGAACGTCGCCCGGCTCCGCCGACCCGCATCGTCCGCTAGCGCCATCAAGCTGCGCGCGCTTACCGCTTTCCAGATCAACGCAGCAGCCAACGGCCCGCTCGCAAGCCGCGCGCAGCAGCGCCTCGCGTTCAAGGCGCGAGACGAACGTCCTGCCGTCGCCGTACAGCTCCCACAGATCGCGCACCCAAGCGCCGAACGCGGCAACCGTCACGCCCATGAGCGAGCAGCCGCTATCCGCAGCGCGTTTCCTATACGCCACCGCCCGATCGGTATCCGGCAGCAGCACCACATCATATGCAATAGAAGTATCCATGCCCGACATTCTAGCGCACCCCCTTAGCGCCTTCGGTCCCATACATGGGACTTACCCGAAGTTTCGCCGATCTCCCCAGCCACGGCTTGTCGCCGCATCGTATCGACTCATCCCGAGCGGGAGCACCGAACGTTCAACGCGGCCTTCATCCACACAAAAGGGCCACCGCGAACGCCCGCGCTAAGCGAATCCGCCACCTGCGGAAACGCAGCCGAATCCCCCGAAACCCCACCGCGAAAACGCAAGAAGGCCGGCCGCCCTTTCGGACGACCGGCCTTCCGAAACCGATCTATCGCACAATCGAAAGCCTCAGCGCACCCCTGATATCCCGCAGCAAAGTTCTTGCCGGCGGAAACGCGGCGCCGCGCTCGACGAACGGATTATTCGCCGTCGTACATGGCCTTCAGGCGCACCAGGTGATCGTAACGCTCGATGGCGGCCTTCTCGTTGCGCTCGAACAGCTCGCCGGCGCGCTCCGGGAACTCGCGGGTCAGACGGCTGTAGCGGGCCTCGTTCATGAGGAACTCCTGGTAACCGCCCGCGGGCTCCTTGCAGTCCAGCGTGAACTTCTTGCCGGCGTCGGCTGCCGGGTTGAAGCGGAACAGGTTCCAGTAACCGCAATCCACGGCCTTCTTCATCTCGGTCTGGCAGTTGCTCATGCCGCCCTTGATGGAGTGCATCTCGCACGGGGAGTACGCGATGATGATGGACGGGCCATGATATGCCTCGGCCTCGGTGATGGCCTTGAGTGTCTGAGCAGGCTTAGCGCCCATGGCCACCTGGGCCACGTACACGTAACCGTACGCCATGGCGATCTCGGCAAGCGACTTCTTCTTGACGTCCTTGCCGGCGGCGGCGAACTGCGCCACCTGGCCGATGTTGGAAGCTTTGGAAGCCTGACCGCCGGTGTTGGAGTAGACCTCGGTGTCGAACACGAAGATGTTCACGTCCTCGCCGGATGCCAGCACGTGGTCGAGTCCGCCGTAGCCGATGTCATAGGCCCAGCCGTCGCCGCCGAAGATCCAGACGGACTTCTTGGCCAGGTACTCCTTGTGATCCAGGATGCGCTGCGCGGCCTCGGCTGCGGCGCCTTCGCCGGCGGCAACCTCGGGCAGGGCGGCGATCAGGGCGTCGGCGGTCTGACGGCTGGCGGCCTTGTCACCGCGGGCGTCAAGCCAAGCCTGAGCGGCCTCGGCGGCGGCGCCTGCCTCCACCAGGATGGCGGCGTCGGCGGCGAGCATGCCGTTGACGGCCTCATAGCCCAGCTTCATGCCCATGCCGTGCTCGGCGTTGTCCTCGAACAGGCTGTTGGACCATGCGGGGCCGTGACCCTGCTTGTTGACCGTGTACGGACTGGTGGCAGCCGGACCGCCCCAGATGGAAGAGCAGCCGGTGGCGTTGGAGATGTACATGTGGTCGCCGTAGAGCTGGGTGATCAGGCGGGCGTAAGCCGTCTGGGCGCAGCCGGCGCAGGCGCCGGAGAACTCGAGCAGGGGCTGCTTGAACTGGCTGTCGCGCAGCGTGGTGCCCTCGATCTCGGGCTTGTCGGCGATCTTGTTCACGCAGTACTCGAACACGTCCTGCTGAGCCATCTCGTCCTCGACGCCGACCATGGTCAGCGCGTCGGCCGGGCAGGCCTTGACGCACACGCCGCAGCCCATGCAGTCTAGCGGGCTGATGGCCAGCGTGTACTTCAGCTCCTTATGCTTGCCCTTCATGGGCAGCACGGCCATGGCCTCGGGACCGGCAGCGGCCTCCTCGTCGGTCAGGCCGAACGGGCGGATGCAGGCGTGCGGGCACACGAACGAGCAGCTGTTGCACTCGGTGCACTTCTCGGCATCCCACTTCGCCACGGTCACGGACACGCCGCGCTTCTCGTAGGCGGCAGCGCCCTGCTCGAACTGGCCGTCGGCATGGTCGACGAACACGGAGACCGGCAGGGAGTCGCCCGCCATGCGGCCGACGGGCTCCATGATCTCGCGGACCTGCTTGACCAGCTCGGGACGACCCTCGAGATGCTCGACCTCGGCGTTGTCCTCGGCATCGGCCCAGGCGGCGGGCACGTCGATCTTCACGAACGCCGTGGCGCCCGCGTCGATGGCGCGATGGTTCATGTCCACGACTTCCTGGCCCTTCTTCAGGTAGGAGCGCGTGGCGGCGTCCTTCATGTAGCGCACGGCGTCCTCGGCCGGCAGGATGTTCGCCAGCGTGAAGAAAGCAGACTGCAGGATGGTGTTGGTGCGCTTGCCCATACCGATCTGGCGGGCCAGGTCGATGGCGTTGATGGTGTAGAGCTGCACGTCGTTGGCCGCGATGTAGCGCTTGGCCTCGGCGGACAGGTGCTCCTCAAGCTCCTCGGGCGTCCACTGGCAGTTGATCATGAACGTGCCGCCGGGCTTGACGTCCTTGACGATCGGGAAGTTCTTCGTGATGTAGCTGGGGTTGTGGCACGCCACGAAGTCGGCCTTGTTGATGTAATAGCTGCTGCGGATGGGCGAATCGCCGAAGCGCAGGTGGCTGATCGTCACGCCGCCGGTCTTCTTCGAGTCGTACTGGAAGTAGGCCTGCACGTACTTGTCGGTGTGGTCGCCGATGATCTTGACGGAGTTCTTGTTCGCGCCGACGGTGCCGTCGCCGCCCAGACCCCAGAACTTGCACTCGATGGTGCCGGCAGCTGCGGTGTTGGGAGCAGACGCATCCTCGGGCAGGGACAGCCCGGTGACGTCGTCGACGATGCCGATGGTGAACTCGCCGCGCGGCTCGTCCTTGGCCAGCTCGGTGAAGATGGCGAACACGGACGCGGGCGGCGTGTCCTTGCTGCCCAGGCCGTAACGGCCGCCGGAGACCTTGATGCCCTCGCGGCCCTCGACCATAAGCGCGTTGACGACGTCCAGGTACAGCGGGTCGCGAGCGCCGGGCTCCTTGGTGCGGTCGAGCACGGCCAGCTTCTTGCAGGTGGCCGGCAACGCCTCGGAGAACTTGGCGGTGACGAACGGACGGTACAGGCGCACCTTGACCAGGCCCACCTTCTCGCCCCGGGCGGTCAGGTAGTCGATGACCTCCTCGGCCACGTCGCAGATGCTGCCCATGGCGACGATCACGCGCTCGGCGTCGGGGGCGCCGTAGTAGTTGAACAGCTTGTAGTCGGTGCCCAGCTTGGCGTTGACCTTATCCATATATTCTTCCACCACGGCCGGCAGCGCGTCGTAGATGCCGTTGCAGGCCTCGCGGTTCTGGAAGAAGATGTCGCCGTTCTCATGGCTGCCGCGCATACGCGGACGCTCGGGGTTGAGCGCATGGTCGCGGAACGCCTTCACGGCGTCGAAGTCGCACATGTCGGCAAGGTCGGCGTAATCCCACACGGCCACCTTCTGCACCTCATGGGAGGTACGGAAGCCGTCGAAGAAGTTCAGGAACGGCACGCGGCCCTTGATGGCGGCCAGGTGCGCGACGGCGGACAGGTCCATGACCTCCTGGACGTTGCCCTCGGCGAGCATGGCGAAGCCGGTCTGGCGGCAGGCCATGACGTCGGAGTGGTCGCCGAAGATGTTCAGCGCGTGCGTGGAAACGGTACGGGCCGAGACATGGAACACGCTCGGCAGCTGCTCGGCTGCGATCTTGTACATATTGGGGATCATGAGCAGCAGGCCTTGGGAAGCCGTGTAGGTGGTGGTCAGGGCACCGGCGGCCAGCGAGCCGTGCACGGCGCCGGCGGCACCGCCCTCGGACTGCATCTCGCACACCTTCACCTTCGTGCCGAAGATGTTCTCCCTACCGGCTGCCGACCACTGGTCGACCAGGTCGGCCATGGGGCTGGAAGGGGTGATGGGATAGATACCGGCAACCTCCGTGAACGCATACGAGACATGCGCTGCGGCGGTGTTGCCGTCCATGGACTTGAATTCTCTCGTCATTTCTTCTCCTAAGGCTATCCCCGATCGGCGCGATCGGAAACATCGTCTGGCCGTACAATGCGCCTATATTAGCAGCCTCGGCACGGCGAAACCCCACGGATTAACTCTGAGCAGGCGTGGGGCGGATGCTCTCGGCAAGCGGTCTCAAGCAGACGGGGCCCTCCCGCTCGCCGGGGCCGGCGTGCTTGCCGCTCACCCCGCCATGACAACCGCCCGCCGCCGGCAAGCCCTCCCGAGGACCTTCCCGAAACGCCCTGCGCACGAGGGGGTTCCCCCGTAACGGCCGGGTAAAACCTTTACCCCTTCTTTATTTTCGAAGCCCGTTCAGGGATAATGCATCGTGTTTGCTGTAGTGCGTGCGCGAAAGGCGCATGCGCAGGCTCGGGGCGAAAAGCCGCCTCGACAGATGAACGGAGGGAATCCCATGGAACAGCAGTATTCTCTGTCTCGCCGCACTTTCCTGGCGGGCAGCGCCGTTGCCGCCGCAACGGCCGGCCTGGCCCTGAGCGGCTGCGGCAGCAGCTCCTCTTCCGAGGGCGGCAAGCCCAGCGGCTCCGCTGCCAACACCGGCGGCGTGATCACCGCTGCTTGCAGCTACAAGAACGCTAACTACAACCCCATCGGCGCAAGCTCCGCTCTGATGCTGCCCGCTATCCAGCACTGCCTGGAGGGCCTCTATGAGCTGGATTACTTCACCGGCGAGTCCAACGCCGCTCTGGCCGCCGGCGAGCCCGTCAAGGTCTCCGAGACCGAGTACGAGGTCGCTCTGCGCGAAGGCGCCACGTTCTCCAACGGCGAGGCTGTGACCGCCGCCGACGTCGTGGCCGTTATCGAGGCCAACAAGGCCAACGCCACCTACAAGGACATGCTGTCCTTCATCGAGACCGTCGCCGCCAAGGACGACGCCACCGTGTCCTTCACGCTGGCCTACCCGTTCGTCGACAGCGACAAGCAGCTCAAAGAGCGCCTGTCCCTGTGCCGCGTGTTCCCGGCTGCCGAGATCACCAAGGAGACCATGACCACCCCGCCGACCGGCTCCGGTGCTTGGGCCTTCGGCGAGTGCAACGGCGAGGATGGCGGCGAGCTGAACTTCGTCCCCAACCCCAAGTACAACGGCCCGAAGCCGGCTTCCGCCGACGCCATGCAGTGGCTCGTGCGCGTTGACAACACCGCTCGCGTGACCGCCCTGCAGGAGGGTACCGCCATCGCCGGTGAGAACATCCCGTTCTCCAACATCGACCAGCTGGTCGGCGCAGGCGTCACCGTCGACAGCGTCGACAGCTACGGCATCGGCTTCCTGATGTTCAACTGCCAGAAGGAGCCCTTCAACGACAAGCGCGTCCGTCAGGCCTTCCACTACGCCATCGACTACGACAAGCTGATCAAGAACCAGCTGGGCGGCAACGCTGAGACGCTGACCTCCTACCTGCCGAAGGACAACCCGGCCTACCACGAGGCATCCACGGTCTACAAGCACGATCCCGAGAAGGCAAAGGCCCTGCTCAAGGAGGCCGGCCAGGAAAACCTCGAGGTCAAGCTGCTCGTCATCGACAACTGGATCAAGGACCTGTCCGCTCAGATCCAGCAGGACCTGCAGGCCGTCGGCATGAACGTCACGCTCGACGTGCAGGCTGCCCCCTACCCCACCATGGCCGCTTCCAAGACCGACGAGATCCTGCCCTTCGACGTGTTCCTGGCCCCCGGCGACGTCTCCTGCTTCGGCACGAACGCCGACGTGCATCTGGCCTGGTTCTACGGCGAGAACACCGACTGGTGCCAGGGCCGTTCCTGCTGGGCTAAGGCCGGCGACGGCAAGTGCCAGGAGTTCAACGAGTACCTCGACCAGGCTCGCAAGGCCACCGATGCCAACACGCGCCAGGAAGCGTACAACAAGTGCTTCGACATCATCTCCGAGGAAGTGCCGCTGTACCCGCTGTTCCACAAGAAGGTCGTCACCGGCTACTGGGCCGGCCTCATCGAAGGCTTCGAGCCCAGCCCGACCACCGGCCTGTACTTCCAGAACGCGAAGCTGAAGTAATAACCGCCAGGTTATAGGCTGTATACGGAAAGCCCACCTCATTTTGAGGTGGGCTTTCTTTGCGTCTTGACCCCATGCACGCGCGAAGCGTATACCATGAACACGTCAATTCGATTTAGGGGGGTTATCACCGCATGACACGTTTGTTTTCCGTATACGGAGATTCAATCAGCTCCTTCGAGGGCATCCTGCCGCAAGGCTGGCGCGTGTTCTTCGAGGGCGAGCAGCTTGAGCTCACCGGCGTGAAAACGCCGCACGACACCTGGTGGGGCCAGGTCATCGACCATTTCGACGGGCAGTTCCTGGCCAACGCATCCTGGTCGGGCTGCGTGGTGGAGGGCCGCGACTTCCCCGTCGGGGCATCGGCCGAGCGCATCGAACACCTGCAGGCAGACGGGCAGACCCCCGATGACATCCTCGTGCATATCGGCATCAACGACTACGGCTGGGGCTCGGGGTACGCGCAGATCTGCGCGGCAACGCCTTCCGCACCGCCTAAGCTTGCGGCCGAGTGCCCCGACCATGGCAAAGTGGCGGGCATGGCCCCCGAAGGCACCCTCGCCAACTTCGAGGAGTCCTACCGCCGAATGCTGGCAACGATGCACGCTCAATACCCGAACGCCCGCATCTGGGTCTCCACGCTTCTTCCCGGCCGTGTGAAGGGCGCGCATCGCCCCACGTCCCCGCGCTGGTTCCGCGGCATCTGCGTCGACGAGTACAACAAGATCATCCGCGCCGCCGCCGTCGATGCCGACAACTGCTATCTCGTGGACATGCAGGCGTTCGACTACGACTACGACGCCATCGACGGCACGCATCCTACCGCGCTGGGCATGAAGCAGATGGCGTCCATGTTCATCCGCGGCATGGAGCAGGCAGACCCCGAGCTGCCGCGCACTCCCTACGACGGGCACGACCTGTTCCCCGGCGATATACGCAGCGCCGAGTTCTGCACGAAGCCCTGCGTTGGCTGCGAATACGCACGAGGAACCGGCAACAACTGGTGGCACGTCTGCGAGAAGCAGCTCGCTGATTAGTTATCCTATTTCGCCGTTTATCTGCGAAGGAATCTTGCAAATCGGTATAATGTGGAAGGTTTGCCAGCCTGCGTGGGCTGAACGATGGCAAACCATGTAACGTAAGCATGCTCTCACGAGCCTACAGAAAGGAGGGGATCGAGTGAACAACCTGCTTCGACTGATCGGCAATCGCCTGCTTTGGCTGCCCATCATGGTGTTCGGTGTCACCGTTCTCGTCTTCTTCCTGATGTCGCTTTCGCCTATCGACCCCGCCTTCTCGGCGCTTGGCGAAAACGCGTCACCCGACCAGTTGGAGGCCTACCGCGTCGAGCACGGCCTCAACGATCCGCTGATCGTTCGCTACGGCGACTACATGGCCGGCTTCTTCCATGGCGATCTGGGCACGTTCGGTCCCTCGAACCAGTCCGTGTCCGCTCGCATCGCCACCGCGCTGCCCATCACGCTGCAGCTCGGCTTCTTCGGCTTCATCATCGCCATCGTCGCCAGCGCCATCCTCGGCGTCGTGTCCGCCCTGTATCGCGACCGCTGGCCCGACCAGGTCATCCGCATCTTCTCCATCGCCTGCATCGCTACGCCGTCGTTCTGGCTGTCGGTGCTGTTCATCCTGCTGTTCTCCTCCACGCTGCACCTGCTGCCGGCCTCCGGCCCCCTGCCTGCGTTCACGGCAGATCCCAGCGGATGGCTTGCGCGCATGGCAATGCCCGGCATCGCCCTTGCCGTTCCGCTGACCGGCCAGATGACGCGCATCATCCGCACGTCCATGGTCGAGGAGCTTGACAAGGACTACGTGCGCACCGCCCGCGGCTTCGGCATCCCCTACGGCACCGTCGTCGCCCGTAACGTGCTGCGCAACGCGCTCATCACACCCGTCACCGTGCTAGGTCTGAAGTTCGGCTACATGATCGGCGGCGCCGTGGTCCTCGAGGTCATCTTCGCCCTTCCGGGCATGGGCATGGCCATCGTCTCCGGCGTTACCTCGAATTACGTCATGTTGGTTCAGGGTGTCGTTCTCGTCGTCGCCATCACGTTCATCATCGTGAACGTCATCGTCGACATGCTCTACATCCTTATCGATCCGCGAATTAGGACGGTGTAGAGTATGGTTCAACTTCGTGGCGGCCTCACCAAGAAGATGGAGGACGGCGCCGGCAAGGTCCGCTTCCGTCGCTGGAAGAACATGACCATCGGCGCGCGTATCTCGCTGGTCATCCTCATCGCTATCATCGTAGTGGCCGCGCTGGCCGACTTCATCGCGCCCTACAGCCCCTACGAGATCTTCACCTCGTTCTGCGCGCCTGATTCCGCGCACCTGTTCGGCACCGACGACAAGGGCCGCGATGTTATGTCCCGACTGATGTGCGGCGCTAAGTACTCCCTGGTCATCGGCCTGGGCGCTACCGGCTTCGCGCTGGTCGTAGGCTCCATCATCGGCGCTATCGCCGCCGTCGTGCGCCCGCGCATCGCCAACGTCATCATGCGCATCCTGGACATCATCATGTCCTTCCCCGGCATCGCCCTTGCCGCCACCTTCATCGTGGTGTTCGGCAACTCCGTGCCGTCGCTCATCTTCGCGATCGGCTTTCTGTACATCCCGCAGATCGCCCGCATCGTTCGCGCCAACGTCATGAGCGAGTACAACCAGGACTACGTCCGCGCAGTCGTCGTCTCCGGCGCCCGCGCCCCGTGGAT